>JADGMZ010000001.1 GCA_015234495.1 Brevundimonas sp.
GGCCTGGGCGGCCGCGACCGGATTGTCGGGCCCGTCCTCGAAGGCCCAAGCCACCTATGTGCTCAGCGGCCGCGACCGCGCGGAGGCGGCGAAGTGAGCGCCCTACTGGACCGCCTGCCCTACGCCGGCTTTCTCGGGCTCGTCTCGGCCGAAGACGGCGAGATGCTGACCGTGACCATGCCGTTCGCCGACCGGTTGATCGGCAATCCCATGCTGCCGGCCCTGCACGGCGGCGCCACGGCCGCCCTGCTGGAGCTGACCGCGGTCGCCCAGGTGGCCCTGTCCTATCCGCGGCTGCGCCTGCCGCGGCCGATCAATGTGACGGTGGCCTACCTGCGCTCGGGGCGTCCTGTGGACGTCCACGCCCGGGCTCGCATCAGCAAGGCAGGCCGCAGGGTGGCCCATGTCCTGGCCGAGGCCTGGCAGGAGGACGAGACCCAGCCCATCGCCTCGCTCACCGCGCACTTCCTGGTTGCCGGTTACGACCTCTAGTTGTAGTTCATTGTAACCGCCGATTGCCTCCGGTATCCCGATCGGGTCACCGGAGGATGATCCATGTCCAGACAGACCATCGGCGAAGCCCTCGCCGCCCGTCTTTTCGCCGCAGAAGCCGCCGTCGACCAGGCCCTGTCCGAGGCCGCGATGCTGGCCGCCGCCCTGCCGACCGCTCGCGCCGATGCGTGGCTGTCCGCCGTGACCGGCCAGAAGGCCTTCAGCGGCGCGGCCGCCGCGGTCGGCGCCCTGGCCGAGGCCCGCGGCCACCTGGTCCAGACCCACAACACCCTCGCCGCCCTGGCCCGCAAACTGGGCCTCGACGCCCTGGCAGTCGGGCCCGTCGACAAGCCGGGCGACACGCCGCCGGTCGGCGGCGGGGTGTGTCCGGTAGGCGACATTCCTCACGGCATGGTGAACAAAACCCTACCAAGTATTGGCGACCCGTGTTAAGGCCTCGTTTACCTGTTCCGCTTGGAGGCACTTATGGACAAGGCTCAAGTTATCGCCAGCGTCGCTGGCGACCTGACTGCAACGGAGCAATCCGTTGACGAGGCTATCGCTCGCGCCACGGCCTTGGTGCAGTCGATGATTGGTTCGCGCTCCGCGCTGAATCTCTCGCCGGTCGTCGGCGCCGAGTCGCAGGCAAAGGCTCTGGAGGCCATCGCGGCCCTGGGTGCGGCTCGTCAGGCCGTAGTGGCCTGCCACCAGGAGCTGGCCAAGGATCATCGCCGGCTGGGTTACGGCGTCTACGCGGAAATCGCCGACAAGTATCCGGAAGGCGAGCGCCCGAAGGTGGTCGGAGAACACCGGCTCCGCGCCGTTTAATTCTATGTAATGTCAGGCCCCGGTCATTTCCGCGGGCTTCGAATTCAGGCACTATCGCCCTCATGCGTGACGCATGGGGGCGATTCTGTGTTTGAGACCATCTACTCCCAGATCGTTCTCGCCGTCGCGATTGTCGTGGTTACCTTCGCGTTTCTTAAAGGTGATGAGACCGAACGGGTCGGGGCCGCTGCCTACGCCCTGGTCGTTCTGGCCACCGCCATGATCAAGGACGGGACCAGTCTGGGAGTGCCACGGTGGGGCGTGATGGGGATCGAGATTGTTCTCCTGGCAGTATTCATTGGCCTCGCCTGGCATAGCCGAAGGACCTGGCCGGTCTGGGCAGCCAGTTTCCAGGCCATTATTGTCACCGGCCACGTTCTGATAGTTGCAAATCTTCGGCCGCCTTCCAACGCCTTCGCGACCGTCATTAACATGTCGAACTACGGTCTCCTCATCGCCCTCGCGGTCGGGACCTTCTGGGCATGGCAGGAGCGGCGGGCGGCGAACATGGGGGCCCGCAAGGGCTGACGCCGTCCCCTGGACGACCTCACGGAGGACATCCCGTGTTCGACACCCTCTACTCCCAGATCCCGGTGGCCATCGGCGTGTTGGTCGTGACCTTCGCCTTCCTCAAGGGCGACGAGCCGGAGCGGGTCGGGGCCGGCGCCCTCGCCATCGGCGCGATGGCCACCCTGCTGCTCCAGGAGGACGCCCGGCTCTACGGCCTGCAGTGGCGGCTGATGATCGTCGAATCCATCATGCTCGCGGCCTACGTCGCCCTGGCGTGGAAAAGCCGCCGGTCGTGGCCGGTCTGGGCGGCCGCGCTGCAGTCCGTGGTGGTCATGTGCCACCTGCTCACCACCGCCGACCCCCGCCCGCCGCTCGTCGCCTTCTACGCCGTCATCAACCTGGCCAGCTACGGCATCCTGCTGGCGCTCGCGATCGGGGTTGTCCAGGCCTGGCGCGAGCGCCGGGCGCTCGGCCTGGAATAGCCGCTGGGGTTTTTATTCCTATCCGGACGGTCTAGGATAGCGAATCGGCAGTCGCCGCCGATCTGGAAACCTTGGCGCCATGTCCCTGACCCATGCCCGACTGTGGAAGGCGATCGACGGGCTGGCCCGGCGCGAGGGGATCAGCGTCTCGGCCCTGGCGCGGCGCGCCGGCCTGGACGCCACCAGCTTCAATCCGTCCAAACGCTTCGGACCGGGTGAACCGCCGCGGCCCCGCTGGCCCTCGACCGAGAGCCTGACCCGGATCCTGCAGGCCACCGGCCTGTCGCTGGGCGACTTCGCCGATCTGGCGCTGGATTCGCCCCGGCGGCCAGCGACGGTGCCCATGCTCGGCCTCGCCCAGGCCGGCCAGGACGGCTTCTTCGACGACGCCGGTCTGCCGGTCGGCGACGGCTGGGAGCAGACCGAACTGCCGCGCCCGAGGGAGACCCTGCTCAGCCTGCGCGTCACCGGCGATTCCATGGCCCCGGTCTATCGCGAGGGCGACCGCATCATCGTCGACCGCGAGGCGTCCGACGTGCGCAAGGGCGACCGCGTGGTGGTGCGCACCACCGGCGGCGAAACCCTGGCCAAGGAGGTGGCGGCCCTGACGGCGAAAGCCGTGACCCTGGCCTCGATCAATCCGGCCTACGAGCCCCGCACCGTGGCCCGCAAGGACATCGTCTGGATGGGCCGCATCCTCTGGGTCAGCCAGTAGGCGCACCTGCCCTGCTCGGCGCTCAAGCAGCGAGCGGCCGCGCCGCGAACGTTAGCGCCCCAAAAGGGAAAGGCCGCCCCTTGCGGAGCGGCCTCGTCGTTCGGGGAGGAACGTCGTCTCTAGTTGGTGGTCACATAGTGGGCGTTGACCCAGCCGCCGCCGGCGATCTGCACCCACTCGCCCTGCGAGCCGATGGCCGAGAAGGGCTGGCCGGCCGACAGGCTGCCGATCTGGCGGTAGTTGGTGCCCGGGCCCGAGCGGATGCGCAGGTTGGACGTGGCGCGGTAGTCGCCGCCGCGGGCGTCCTGACGGGCCCGCTGCTGGTTGCAGCCGATGTAGGAGCCGGCCGCAGCGCCGGCGGCGGCGCCGGCCACGGCGCCCAGGGTGCGCTCATTGTCCGAAATCTGGCTGCCGGCGACGCCGCCGACGAGGGCGCCGATGATGGCGCCCGTGCGCTGGCGGCCGCCCGGGGCGTCGCAGTTGGTGATGCCGTTGGCCTGCTGGGCTGCGGCGGCGGTCGGCAGCGCCATCGGGGCCAGACCGCCCAGCAGGGCGGCGGCGGCGACGGCGGCGGTGATCTTGTGGCTCGACATGGCTCATCTCCTGTCATCGAGTTGGTCGATGGCAGGGACAATGCGCGGCCGGACATGAAGGCTCCCGGAGGGGCCTCGTTATATTCGGTTCAGCTAGATTACCGCACGAACGCCGGTCGTCGGCTCAGGCCTTCGCCAGACGCCCTTCGGCGCCGTCCTCGATCAGCTGGATGGTCTGCGGCAGGCCGTAGATGGCCGCGAACGAGCCGAAGCGTGGGCCCTGGGAGGCCCCCAGCAGCACTTCGTACAGGGCCGCGAACCATGCCCGCAGCGGTTCGAAGGCGTGTTCCTTGCCGACCGCATAGACCTCGTTCTGGATGGTCTCCCCGTCGGTCGTGTCGGCCGGCAGGGCCTTCAGACGCGCGGCCAGATCGAGCAGCGCCGCCCTCTCCTTCTCGTTTGGCTGGCGGTAGGCCTTGGCCGGTTTGACGAAGTCCTCGTAATAGTTGAGCGCCCGGTCCATCAGTTGGTCCAGCAGCGGCTCGTTCTGCGGCGTCGCCTCGGGCAGGTATTTGGCGAAATAGGCCCACAGCTGGTCCTTCGAGGAGGCGTTGGCCACGCCGACCAGATTGAGCAGCAGGGCGAAGGACACCGGCGAGGTGTGCGTCGGCGGCGCCCCGGCGTGGATCGACCAGACGGCGTTGTCGATCCGCTTGGCCGGCTCCTGCGTCTTGTAGGCCTCGATGAAGGCGAGGTAGTCGTCGATGGCCCGAGGAATGACGTTGAAGTGCAAGGACTTGGCCGACCTGGGCGACTGGAACATGTACCAGCTCAGGCTCTCGGGCGTGCCGTAGCGCAGCCACTCCTCCATGGTCAGGCCGTTGCCCTTGGACTTGGAGATCTTCTTGCCCTCGACGTCGAGGAACAGCTCGTAGTTGAAGCCCTCCGGCGCCACGCCGCCCAGGGCGCGACAGATCTTGCCGCTCTCGCGCACGCTCTCGATCAGGTCCTTGCCCGACATCTCGTAGTCGACGTCCAGCGCGGTCCAGCGCATGGCCCAGTCGGGCTTCCATTGCAGCTTCACCTGGCCGCCGGTGACGGGGACCTCGGTGCGCCCCCCGGCCGGATCGTCGAACACGATCGTGCCCTTGGCCACGTTGCGCTCGAGCGTCGGGACCTGCAGCACGTGACCGGTCACCGGGCTGATCGGCAGGAAGGGCGAATAGGTCGCACGGCGCTCCTCGCCCAGGGTCGGCAGCATGATCGCCTGCACCGCGTCGAAGCGCTCGAGCAGGGTCAGCAGGGTCTCGTCGAAACGGCCCGACCTGTATTGCTCGGTCGAGGACAGGAACTCGTACTCGAAGCCGAAGCCGTCGAGGAAGGCGCGCAGACGGGCGTTGTTGTGGGCCCCGAAGCTGTCGTGCGTCCCGAACGGGTCGCGCACCACGGTCAGCGGCTTGTGCAGGTCCTCGTGCAGGACCTCGGCGTTGGGAATGCCCTCGGGCACCTTCCTCAGGCCGTCCATGTCGTCGCTGAACGCCACCAGCCGGGTCGGCCAGTGATCGCCGGTCAGGGCGCTGAAGGCGTTGCGCACCATGGTCGTGCGCGCCACCTCGCCGAAGGTGCCCATGTGCGGCAGCCCCGAGGGGCCGTAGCCGGTCTCGAAGACGACGGGCCGTTGCAGCGCCTCGAAGGCCGCCAGCGCCTCGTCCGCCTTGCCGGCGTCGATCAGCACCTTCGCCGCATTGCGCTCGGCGTCGGACAGCCGCTTCTTCAGCACATGGGCGAGAAGATTGCGGGCCTGTTCAAACGGCCACGACCGGGCCTCGCGGGCGAGCATTTCGAGGTTCTGCAGCATGGGCGCGGTTTGCAGCTTCCGCGCCGCCCGGTCAACGCGGGATCAGCGTCCGCGCCTCACCGCCCAGGCCACCACCGCCGCGCCTGCGCCCACGATCAGGGCGTCCTCGATCAGCCCGCTCCTGGTCTGCCCGACGGCGCGCATGCCCCGCTTGCGCGCCGCCAACGTCGCATAGGCCAGCGGCACGGCGGTAGCGACGGCCAGGCCCGCGCCCATCCGCTCCCGACCGCGCGGCGCCAGCGCCCCGCCGGCGATGCCGGCGCTCATCACCCGCGCCAGCAGGCCGAGAAACACCGTCCGGTCCGGGGCCGACTTCATCTTGTCGCCCATCAGTTCGCCCACGCCCATGGCCAGGGCCCCGGCGGTGAACAGCGGATGGGTCAGCAGGCGCAGCCGGCCGGGCGTCTCGCGGCCGGCGACATGGGCCGCGGCCAGCGCCGCCATCGGCGTCATCGACCGGGCCGAGGCGACGGCGCCGATCAGGGCGGAGGGGAGCAGGCCGGGGATGTGCATGGTCCTCCAACACGGTCGGGCCGTTCGGGTTCATCGGCGCCCCTTGACCCGCCCGCGGCCGCGTGGCCTCTGCCCGGCTTCATGAAGACCGCCGATTTCGACTTCGACCTGCCGGAAGACCGGATCGCGCTCCGCCCCGCGGAGCCGAGGGATTCCGCGCGCCTGCTGGTGGTGCGGGACGGCGGGCTGCAGGACCGGGTCGTCCGCGACCTGCCCGACTTCCTTCGGCCCGGCGATGCGCTGGTGTTCAACGACACGCGGGTCATTCCGGCGCGGCTGTCTGGCGTTCGGGAAAGGACCGGACCGGAGGGCGAGACCCTGACCCTCGAGGTCGAGGCGACCCTGCACCACCGCGACGCGCCGGACGTCTGGTCGGCCTTCATGAAGCCGGGCAAGCGCATCAAGGTCGGGGACCGGGTCCGCTTCGGGGCGGAGGCCGACGGCGCCTGCCTGCTGGGCCGGCTCGACGCCACAGTCCAGGCCAAGGGCGAGGACGGCCTCGTCACCCTGCGCTTCGACCTGTCGGGGCCGTTCCTGGACGAGGCCATCCGCGACGTCGGGGTCATGCCCCTGCCGCCCTACATCGCCGCCAAACGGGCCGAGGACGACCGCGACCGCACCGACTACCAGACCATCTTCGCCCACTGGGACGGCTCGGTGGCGGCGCCGACCGCCGGCCTGCACTTCACGCCCGCCTTGCTGGAGGCGCTCGAGGCGCGCGGCGTCTCGACCCACGCCGTCACCCTGCATGTCGGGGCCGGCACCTTCCTGCCAGTCAAGGCGGACGACACGGCGGACCACAGGATGCATTCGGAATGGGGCGAGGTCTCAGCGGAAACCGCCGCCGCCCTCAACGCCGTCCGCGCCGCCGGGGGGCGGATCGTCTGCGTCGGCACCACCAGCCTGCGGCTGCTGGAGAGCGCCGCGGGCGAGGACGGCGTGGTCCGTCCCTTCCACGGCGACACGGCCATCTTCATCACCCCCGGCTACCGCTTCCGCGCCGCCGACGTGCTGATGACCAATTTCCACCTGCCCAGGTCGACCCTGTTCATGCTGGTGTCGGCCTTCGCCGGGCTGGAGACGATGAAGGCCGCCTATGCGCACGCGGTGGCCGAGGGGTACCGGTTCTATTCCTACGGCGACGGCAGCCTGCTGTTCCGGAGCGGAACGTAACTCTATATTCCGCTCATCCCGGCGAAAGCCGGGACCCAGTCCTGTCCAGCCTGACGCCAGCGTTTCCGGACGGACTGCCCAGACAACACCCGCATCCGGATCACCCAAAGAACTGGGTCCCGGCTTTCGCCGGGATGAGCGGAGTGAATGTTGCCCTTCCCGTTTGAAATCTCGAGGACCGATGGCCGCGCCCGCACAGGGGTGTTGAAGACGCCGCGCGGGGACATCCGCACCCCGGCCTTCATGCCGGTGGGCACCGCCGCCACGGTCAAGGCGCTGACCGTCGACCAGGTGAAACAGACCGGCGCCGACATCCTGCTGGGCAACACCTACCACCTGATGCTGCGGCCCGGCCCGGAGCGGATGCAGCGGCTGGGCGGGCTGCACGAATTCATGCGCTGGGACAGGCCCATCCTGACCGACTCGGGCGGCTTCCAAGTCATGTCCCTGTCGGGCATTTCGAAGCTGACCGAGGAGGCTGTGACCTTCTCCAGCCATATCGACGGCTCCAAACATGTGCTGACGCCGGAACGGTCGATCGAGATCCAGGCCGACCGGCTGGGTTCGGACATCGTCATGCAGCTGGACGAATGCGTAGCCTGGCCGGCCGAGGAAGCCCGCGCCCGCTCGGGCATGGAGCTGTCGGCGCGCTGGGCGAAACGGTCGAAGGACGCCTTCGGGACGCGGGACAAGCAGGCCCTGTTCGGCATCCAGCAGGGTTCGACCTTCGAACACCTGCGCCGCGAAAGCTCCGAACGGCTGCAGGAGATCGGCTTCGACGGCTACGCCATCGGCGGCCTCGCCGTCGGCGAGGGCCACGAGGCCATGTGCGAGGTGCTGGACTACGCGCCGGAGATGCTGCCGGCTGACCGTCCCCGCTATCTGATGGGCGTCGGCAAGCCGGTCGATCTCGTCGAGGCGGTGTGGCGCGGCGTCGACATGTTCGACTGCGTCCTGCCCACCCGCGCCGGTCGCCACGGCCAGGCCTGGACCTGGGCCGGCCCGATCAACCTCAAGAACGCCCGCTTCGCCGAGGACCAGGACCCGCTGGACCCCGAGGTCCCCTGCCCCGCCTCGCAGGACTATTCAAAGGCCTACCTGCACCACCTCATCCGGACCGACGAGATTCTCGGCAAGATCCTGCTCAGCTGGCACAACATCGCCTTCTTCCAGGCCCTGACGGCGGCGATGCGGACGGCGATCGCGGAGGGCCGGTTCGAGGCGTTCCGGCGGGAGTTCCACGGGCGGCATGTGTCGAATGGAAGGGCTTAGCTCTAAGCCCTATTCCCTACCTTCTCGGCCGGAACCAGCGCGGCGCCGCCGGCGGGGCGCAGTTGCGCTGCATGCCGATGCCCTTGAGGAAGGCGCGGCGCATGCGGCCGGCCTGGATCGCCGACTGCACATGGCGGCTGTGCTGTTCGGCGCCTGACAGCCGCCGGATCCAGCTGCGGCCGGGGATGAAGTCGGTCGTGGTGTCGCGGATGGCGTCCAGCGCGGCCTTCGAGGCGGCGTCCCCGGCGCGCTCGCCCAGGGTCGAACCGTCGGGCGGGGGGGGTTCGTCCGTATCCGGCCCCAGGGCGTCGTTGAGGCGCGAAATTTCCGCCCCGATGGTCGAGCACTGGTTGAGGTTGCGCAGGTCGTAGGGATTCGCTTCGGCCTGCAGCAGCACCGTCGGGATTTCCTCGCGGCGCAGGTTCAGGTCGTCGAGCGGCGCGGTGGCCGCAGCCCCCACGCCGGACCCGAACTCCCGCGCCGACCCACAGCCGGACAGCATCAGGACCACGACGATCGGCAGAGCAAGCGTGCGCATGTCCCTGTCTAACCACGGCATTCGGAACCGAGTCCACCGCTCCGGACCGAACGTCGCGGGCTCTCACGCCTTGTGTCAGGAAACGAACCCAAGCGCGTCCTCATGTATCAGA
>JADGMZ010000002.1 GCA_015234495.1 Brevundimonas sp.
CAGGCGGGCTACGTCAGCTAGGGGCTGGCCCCTGCTCAGTACGCCTGCATCAGCTCGGCGATGTGGATGATGGCCACGGGGCGTTCGTCCTCGAGGACCAGCAGGGTGGCGATCTTGTTCTGGGTCATCAGGTCGATGGCGTCGCTCATGCGGGCCTCGGGCGCGATGACCTTGGGGCGGGGGCTCATGATGTCGGCGGCGGTCAGGCGGGCGGCGTTATCGCGGCCGAAGGCGCGGCGGATGTCGCCGTCGGTGACGATGCCGGCCAGCCTGCCCGCCTCGTCGACCACAGCGGTCGCGCCCTTTCGGCCTTCGGTGATGGCGGAGACGACCTCGGCGAAGGAGGCGTCCGTGGCCACGGTGGCGGGGGCCGGCGGACGGTCGCCCATCCAGTCCTTCACGCTCTGCAGGCTCATGCCCAGCTTGCCGCCCGGATGATGCAGGCCGAAATCCTCGGCCGTGAAGCCTCGGCGGTCCATCAGCACCATGGCCAGGGCGTCGCCCATGGCCAGGGTCATCAGGGTCGAGGTGGTCGGCGCCAGACCGTTGGGGCAGGCCTCGGCCACCTGCGGCAGGGTCAGGCAGACGGCGGAATGGCGGCCGAGGAAGCTGTTCGGCCGCTGGGTCAGGCCGATCACCGGGATGCCCTCGCGCTGGCAGAAGATCAGCGGATCGCGCAGCTCGCGGCTCTCGCCCGAGTTGGAGATCGCCAGCAGGGTGACGTCCTTGCGCAGCATGCCGAGGTCGCCGTGGCTCATCTCGGCGGGGTGGACGAAGAAGGCGTTGGTTCCCGTCGAGGCGAGGGTGGCCGCGATCTTGCCGCCGATGTGTCCCGACTTGCCCATGCCGGTGACGACGACATAGCCGGGGCGGGACAGGATGATCTCGCAGGCCCGCGCCAGGCCGTCGTCGAGCCCGGCCTCGAGGGTCTGCAGCGCCTCGATGTTGAGGCGGATGACCTCGCGGGCGCGGGCCGTCATGGCGGCGGGATCGGCGGACAGGACAGGGGCTGCGGCATCGGTCATCCCGGCGATGTGGCCCATCGGGCGGAAATTCTCAATCGTCCGCCCCCACAGCCGGCCTTGCTGCATTGCGAGAAAATGCCGCCCGGGGGTCAACCTTTGCCGGACGATTGCGTTAGAAGAAGCCATGCCGACTTCAGACCCGATGATCGACGGCGCCTCCGCGCCGGTCGAAGCCGCCGCCTATCTTCCGCCCCCGCCCACCCGCCTGCGCCGCCCCGCCCTGTTCCTGGATATGGACGGGGTGCTGGCGCCGCTGGCCGAGACCCCGGACGCCGTCGTGCCCCATCCTGAACGGACGGCGGCGCTGAAGGCCGTGGCGGTCCGGCTGGGCGGCCGGGTGGCCATCATCAGCGGGCGGACCATCGCCGAGATCGACCGTATCGCGGAGGCCAGCACCGCCTCGGCCTCGGGCGTGCACGGGCTGGAGCGGCGCCGCGCCGACGGCTCGCTGCACCGGGCCGAGGCGGCCCCGGCCGTGCGCGAGGCCGTGGCCGCCTTCGAGGCCTTCGCCCGCGATCGCCCGGGCATCATCGTCGAGGACAAGACCGTCTCGGCCGGACTGCACTATCGCGGGGCGCAGACCTTCGCGGCCGAGGCCCTCGCCCTGGCCGGACGGCTGGCCGACGAGACCGGGCTGGCGCTGCAGGCCGGCAATCTGGTGGTCGAGCTGAAAACCCCGGGCAGCAGCAAGGGCACGGCCCTGCAGGCCTTCATGCGGGAGCCTCCGTTCGTCGGAGCCGTTCCCGTCATGCTGGGCGACGATCTGACCGACGAGGACGGCTTCCGCGCCGCGCAGGCGCTGGGCGGCTTCGGGGTTCTGGTCGGGCCGACACGCGAGACCGCCGCCCGCTACCGGCTTCCCGACGTGGGGGCCGTGCTGACCTGGCTGAACGCCGTCGAGGAGAGCGAATGATACCCAATCTGGATCTCGCCCCGATCGGCAACTGTTCGATCAGCGCCCTGATTGATCGCAGCGGACGCTACGTCTGGGCCTGCGCCCCGAGGGTCGACGGCGATCCGGTGTTCTCGGCCCTGATGGACGGCGACGATCCGGGTCACGGATTCTGGGACATCGTGCTGGAAGGGCAGACAGAGGTCACCCAGGCCTATGTGCGCAACACTCCCGTGCTGCGGACGGTGATGACCGCCGGGGACGGCGCTGCGGTCGAGATCCTCGACTTTGCGCCGCGTCATCGCAAGCACGACCGCACCTACCGGCCGCTGGCCTTTGCGCGGGTGGTGCGGCCGCTCAGCGGGTCCCCACGCATCCGGGTGCGGCTGCGCCCCGCTGCGGACTGGGGCGCGCGGCTGGCGGAGCGGACCAGCGGCTCCAACCACATCCGCTACATGTGCACGGACGTGACCTTCCGGCTGACCACCGACTGCCCGGTGTCGCACATCATCAGCGAACGGGTGTTCCGGCTGGAGCGGCCGCACGCCTTCTTCTTCGGCCCCGATGAGGGCTATGACCAGGACGTCGGGCCGGGCGTGTCCGCGGCGCTGGACCGGACCGTAGGCTACTGGCAGGACTGGGTGCGCACCCTGTATCTGCCGCTCGACTGGCAGGAGGCGGTGATCCGCGCCGCCATCACCCTGAAGCTGTGCGCCTACGAGGAGACGGGGGCCATCGTCGCCGCCCTGACCACCTCGGTGCCGGAGTTCCCGGAGAGCGGGCGCAACTGGGACTATCGCTACTGCTGGATCCGGGACGCCTACTATGTGGTGCGCGCCCTGAACCGGCTGGGCGCGGTGGACCTGCTGGAGAACTACCTCGCCTATCTGAGGAACCTGGTCGACAACTCGGCGGGCGGCCATGTGCAGCCGGTCTATGGCGTCGGCCTGGAGCCCGGCATCGGCGAGCGGATCATAGAGAGCGTGGAGGGCTATCGCGGCATGAAGCCGGTGCGGGTGGGCAACCAGGCGCACGAACACCTGCAGCACGACGTCTATGGCCAGATCGTTCTGCCGCTGGTGCAGAGCTTCTACGACCAGAGGCTGCTGCGTCCCGGCACGCTCGAGGACTTCCACGCCCTGGAGAAGGTCGGCGAGCGCGCCTTCGCCATGCATGACCAGGTCGACGCCGGCCTGTGGGAGTTCCGCACCATCGCCCGGGTGCATACCTATTCGTCGGTGATGTGCTGGGCCGCCTGCGACCGGCTGGCCAAGGCCGCGGCCCATCTGGGCCTGTCCGACCGGGAGAGGCTGTGGGGCGGCCGCGCGGCCACGATCAGGGAACGGATCGAGTCCGAGGCCTTCCTGCCGGACGAGGGGAGGTTCGCCGCCAGCTTCGGGAACCGCGAGCTGGACGCCTCGCTGCTGCAGCTGACCGACCTCGGCTTCCTCGATCCGCTCGACCCGCGCCAGGTCAGGACCTTCGAGGCGATCGAACGCGACCTGAAGAAGGGCCCCTATCTGTTCCGCTACGTCGAGGCGGACGATTTCGGCGAGCCGGAGACGGCGTTCAACTTCTGCACCTTCTGGTTCATCGAAGCCCTGCACCAGAACGGCCGGATCGAGGAGGCGCGGGAGATCTTCGCCGAAATGCTGAGCCGCAGGACGCAGGCCGGGCTGCTGTCGGAGGACATATCGCTGGAGGACAACGAACTGTGGGGCAATTATCCGCAAACCTACTCGCTGGTCGGCATCATCAACTGCGCCGTCCTGCTGAGCCGTTCGTGGACCGACGCGCGATGATCGGCCGGACGACGAGCCTTCTTCCCCGGTTCGCACGGATGGCCACGCCATGAGCCGGCTGATCGTGGTCTCCAACCGGGTTTCGGCGCCCAGGGACCCGGCGGCCGGATCGGCCGGCGGCCTGGCCATGGCGCTGTCGGCCGCCCTGCGGAAGTACGACGGCCTGTGGTTCGGCTGGTCCGGCGAAACCGTCGAGGCCTTCACGCCCGAGGCCAAGATCGAGGACCGCGCGGGCGTCACCGTGGCCCTGGTCGATCTCGAGACCCAGGACGTCGAGGAGTATTACAACGGCTACGCCAACAAGACGCTGTGGCCGCTGCTGCATCACCGGGTCGACCTGACCGCCTACGAGCGGTCCTACGGCGAGGGCTATGAGCGCACCAACGCCCGCTTCGCCGAGGTGCTGGCTCCGCTGTTGCGGCCCGACGACCTGATCTGGATCCACGACTATCACATGATCCCGCTGGCCCGGGATCTGCGGCGGCTGGGGGTGAAGAACCGCATCGGCTTCTTCCTGCACACGCCGTGGCCGGCGCGGCAGTTGCTGGTCACCCTGCCGCACCACCGGCGGCTGGTGGAGTCGATGTTCGACTACGACCTGATCGGCTTCCACACTCGCGAGTGGCTGGACCTGTTCCGCGACTATGTCGCCTCCGAGCCCAGCGTGAACGGACGGCTGCTGCCCAACGACGCCCTCGAGGCCTTCGGCAAGACAGTGCAGACGGGGGTGTTTCCCATCGGCATCGACGTCGACAGCTTCCTGTCCGCGCGCAACTCGACCCTCGGCGCCCGGACCTACGACCGGATGGCGGCGTCGGCGGCCTTCCGCTCGATGATCGTCGGGGTCGACCGGCTGGACTATTCCAAGGGACTGGAGGAGCGGCTGCTCGGCTTCGAGCAGTTCCTCTCGGACAATCCGGATATGCGCGGCGAGGTCTTCCTGCTGCAGGTGACACCGATCAGCCGCGACGACGTCGACGCCTACCAGGACATCCGGGCGCGGCTGGACGCCTTGGCGGGCCGGGTCAACGGCGAGTACGCCGACATGGACTGGCAGCCGGTGCGCTACCTGAACCGCACCTATCGCCGCGACCAGTTGGCGGGCATCTATCGCGCCGCCCGCGTGGGGCTGGTGACGCCGCTGCGCGACGGCATGAACCTGGTGGCCAAGGAGTATGTGGCCGCCCAGAACCCCGACGACCCGGGGGTGCTGATCCTGTCGCGGTTCGCCGGCGCCGCCGAGCAGATGCGCGAGGCCCTGCTGGTCAATCCGTTCAGCCGCGAGGAGCTCTCGGACGCGATCAAACGGGCCCTGACCATGCCGCTGGCGGAGCGTCGGCGGAAATGGGAGGCGCTCATGCAGGTGGTGCGCGACACCGACGTCGGCGTCTGGCGCGACGACTTCGTGGCCAGCCTGAGCGCGGTGACGCCGACCGACGGCGCCGACGGCCGCGACGCCGACGCCGCCTGAGCGCGGTCAGGCCACCTGGGCCAGGGCCGGCGGGGGCCCGTCCTTCGCCGTCGCCAGGGCGTTCGCGGGCCGGTCCAGGACCCGATCCAGATAGGCGTCCAGCATCGCGTCGGCGGGCAGGAATTCGCGCGCCCAGGCCAGGGCGCTGCCGACCATGACGTCGACCGCCGTGAACCTCTGGCCCATGAGCCAGGGGCCGCGGGCCAGGGCCTCCGTCAGGCGGGCGAGAACCGCGTCGAAACGGGCGCGGGCCTGCGCGTCGCTGTCGGTCGCGCCGCTGATGCGGGCCCAGAAGGCCGGCTCCAGTTCGCCGACCGTCCACGTCAGCCAGGTCAGCCAGGCGCCGCGCTCGGGCGAACCGACGGGGGCGCCCAGGCCGGCCCGGGGGAAAAGGTCGCCCAGGTACAGGGCTATGGCGGCGGACTCGGTGACCAGCACATCGTCGTGCAACAGGGCCGGGACCTTGCCGTCCGGATGGGGATTACGCGGATCCCGGCCGCCGGTCCCGTCCATGCGGAGGATGTCGCAATAGACGATCTCGTACGGCTGGCCGATTTCCTCAAGCAGCCAGACCAGACGGGAGGACCGGGACCAAGGGGCGTGGAACAGGGTCAGCATGGCGTCGTCTCCTCAACGGGGCGGCCCCTCGCCGCCTCTCCCGGCTTGACTACTGCCAGTCTGCTGCCAGCATGCTGTCAGCAGGCGTACACAAGACTGGCGGAATGAGACGCGCAGACCGGCTGTTCCAGATCATTCAGGTGCTGCGGCGCTCGTCTCGGCCGGTGACGGCGGAGGCCATCGCCGTGGAGCTGGAGACCTCCAAACGCTCGATCTACCGCGACATCGCCACCCTGACAGGACAGCGGGTGCCGATCCGCGGCGAGGCCGGCGTCGGCTATGTGCTGGATGGCGGGTTCGACATGCCGCCCCTGATGCTGACCTCGGACGAGCTCGAGGCGGCCGTGCTGGGCGCGCAGTGGGTGGCGGGCCGCGGCGATCCGGCCCTCGCCCGGGCGGCGCGTGACCTGGTCGCCAAGATCGCCGCCACCGTGCCCGAACGGCTGCGGCCAGTGGTGCTGGAGCCCGCCGTCGCCAGCCCGCCGGTGTGGGAGCCGCGCCGCGACGACGTGCTGGACATGGCCCGGGTGCGGGCGTGGATCCACGCCGGCCGCAAGCTGACCCTGCACTATCGCGACGAACAGGAGCGCGAGAGCCGGCGGACCATCTGGCCCTTCCTGATCGGCTATCGCGAGACCACGCGACTGCTGGTCGGCTGGTGCGAGATGCGCGACGACTTCCGCACCTTCCGCACCGATCGGGTGGTGGAGGCCGAATTCCTCGACGAGCGGTATCCGGGGCGGCCCGCCGTGCTGCGGGCGCGATGGCAGGCGGCCAAGGAGGCCGAATGGAAGGCCCGGAACTGCGACGGCCCCCCGCCGCCGCGACCCCGGTAGATCCCGATCAGGCCCGCCGCGCCGCCAGTCCGCAGTGGTTGGCGGCGGACTGACTAGTAGATTTCGATCAGGCCCGCCGCGCCCATGCCGCCGCCGACGCACATGGTCACCACTCCGTACCTGGCGCCGCGTCGCTTGCCCTCGATCAGCACGTGGCCGGTCATCCGCGCGCCGGACATGCCGTAGGGGTGGCCGATCGAGATCGCGCCGCCCGAAACGTTGAGCCGGTCGTCGGGGATGCCCAGCCGGTCGCGGCAATAGATCACCTGCACGGCGAAGGCCTCGTTCAGCTCCCAGATGCCGATGTCGTCGACGGTCAGACCGTGACGCTCCAGCAGGCGGGGCACGGCGAACACCGGACCGATGCCCATTTCGTCGGGCTCGCAGCCGGCCACGGCCATGCCGCGGAAGGCGCCGAGCGGGGTCAGGCCGCGGCGTTCGGCCTCCTTCGCGTCCATGATGACGCTGGCCGAGGCGCCGTCCGACAGTTGCGAAGCGTTGCCGGCGGTGATGAACCGGCCCTGTTCGATCGCCGCGCCGCCGCCGAAGACGGGCTTCAGCGACGAGAGGCCTTCCAGCGTCGTCTCCGGACGGTTGCCCTCGTCCTTCGACAGGGTGACCTCCCTGGCCGAGGTCTGGCCGGTGGCCTTGTCCATCACCTGCATGGTGGTGGTCATCGGCACGATCTCGGCGTCAAGCCGGCCCTCCGCCTGGGCGGCGGCGGTGCGCTGCTGGGAGCGCAGGGCGTATTCGTCCTGGGCCTCGCGGGAGATGCCGTAGCGGGCGGCGACAACCTCGGCGGTCTCCAGCATCGACATGTAGATGTGCGGCTGCAGCTTCAGCAGCGCCTCGTCCTGCATCCGGTACAGGTTCATGTGCTGGTTCTGGACCAGCGAGATCGACTCCAGCCCGCCGCCGACGGCCACGACCTGGCCGTCATAGACGACCTGTTTGGCGGCCGTGGCGATGGCCATCAGGCCCGAGGCGCACTGGCGGTCCATGCTCATGCCCGCGGTGGTGACCGGCAGGCCGGCGGCCAGCGCCGCCTGACGCCCGATGTTGGTGCCGGTCGAGCCCTGCTGCAGGGCCACGCCGATGACCACGTCCTCGATTTCGGCCGGGTCAACGCCCGAGCGCGCGACCGCGTGGCGCACGGCGTGGCCGCCCAGCTGCTGAGCCTGGGTGTCGTTGAACGCCCCGCGATAGGCCCGCCCGATCGGGGTCCGGGCTGTCGATACGATCACCGCTTCACGCATGGGGTAGCTCCATCTGTCTGCCGGCGTGTTTAGCCGCCTGCCGCCGCGTCAACGCAAGGGGTCAGTCCTTCCTGGCCGCCTGCGCCTTGGTCAGTTCGATCATGCCCTGGGCCGCGCCCATCTCGGGCACGATCTCGTCCGTGCGGTCCGAGATTTCCGCGAACCGGGCAGCCACCTGCTCCGGGGCGTCGTCGCCGGCGATCCACGCCCCCTGGGTCAGGGTCACATAGGCGCGCTCGAAACCGCCGGCCCCGGCGGCGAGGATGCAGCGGCTGGGCGCGTCCTCACTGACCAGATGCAGCAGGCCGGGGGTGACCATGTCAGGGCCCAGCAGGTCCAGCGGCAGGCGCGCGCCGAGGTCCTCGGTCATCCGCGTGTGGGCGGTGGGGGCCAGGCAGTTGACGCGGATGTCGTTCTTCGCCCCCTCGATCGACAGGGTCTGCATCAGGCCGACCAGCGCCATCTTGGCCGCGCCGTAGTTGGACTGGCCGAAATTGCCGTACAGGCCGGACGACGAGGTGGTCATGACGATGCGGCCGTAGTTCGCCTCGCGCATGTGATCCCAGACCGCCTTGGTGCAGTTGACCGCCCCCATCAGGTGGACGTCGACGACGAAGCGGAAATCCTCCAGCTCCATCTTGGCGAAGGTCTTGTCGCGCAGCACGCCGGCGTTGTTGACCAGAATGTCGACCCGACCCCATTTCGTCATCGCGGCGTCGACCATGGCCTGCACAGCGGCGAAGTCGGTGACCGAGGCGGCGTTGGCCATGGCCTCGCCCCCCGCGGCCTCGATCTCGGCCACGACCGCCCCGGCGGCGGTGGCGGAGCCGCCCGATCCGTCGCGGGCGCCGCCGAGATCGTTGACCACCACCCGGGCCCCGCGTTTCGCCAGCGCCAGGGCGTGCTCGCGCCCCAGTCCGCCCCCCGCGCCGGTCACGATCGCCACCCGGCCGTCGAACCTCATGGTCATCCGTCTACTCCCTCGACTCGCCCGAACTCCTAGCAGGCGTCCCCCGTTGAGACAGCCCCGCTTGAATGTGTTGAAATGGCGCCACAGTCGCCGCATTCCAAGCGAAAACGAGGAACCGGAACCGTAC
>JADGMZ010000003.1 GCA_015234495.1 Brevundimonas sp.
GGAAGACGGGACTTGGGCGAGAGACGCTATTTCGGCACCGACGGCATCCGCGGCCGCGCCAACACCCATCCGATGACCGCCGAGGTCGCCCTGCGCGTCGGCCTGGCGGCCGGGCGGATGTTCATGTCGTCCGACGACCGTCGCCACCTCGCCGTGATCGGCAAGGACACCCGCCTGTCGGGCTATATGATCGAGCCCGCCCTGGTCGCCGGCTTCTCGGCCGCCGGCATGGACGTGCGCACCTTCGGCCCCCTGCCGACGCCCGGCGTGGCCATGATGACCCGTTCGATGCGGGCCGACATCGGGGTGATGATCTCGGCCTCGCACAACTCCTACCTCGACAACGGCATCAAGCTGTTCGGCCCCGACGGCTACAAGCTGTCCGACGAGGTCGAACTGACCATCGAGTCGATGATGGACGAGGCTCTCGACGCCGATCTGGCGGCGCCCGACGCCCTGGGGCGGGTCAAGCGCATCGACGACGCCCAGGCCCGCTACGTCGAGATCGCCAAGGCCAGCTTCCCCAAGGGCCTCAGCCTGCAGGGGCTGCGCATCGCCGTCGATTGCGCCAACGGCGCCGGCTACAAGGTGGCGCCGACCGCCCTCTATGAACTGGGCGCCGAGGTCTGCGCCGTGGGCGTCGACCCCAATGGCCTGAACATCAACGCCGAATGCGGCTCGACCCATCCCGACGCCCTCGCCGAGGCGGTGCGCATGTACCGCGCCGACATCGGCATCGCGCTCGACGGCGACGCCGACCGGCTGATCATCATCGACGAGAAGGGCGAGGTCGTCGACGGCGACCAGATCATGGCCATGGTCGCGCTCGACTGGGCCAGGCGCGGCCTGCTCAAGGGCGGCGGCCTCGTCGCCACGGTGATGTCCAATCTCGGCCTGGAACGTCGGCTGCAGGCCGAGGGGCTGACGCTGGAGCGCACCCGGGTCGGCGACCGCTACGTCATGGAGCGGATGCGCCAGGGCGGCTTCAACCTGGGCGGCGAACAGTCCGGCCACATCATCCTGCACGACTACGCCACCACCGGCGACGGCCTGATGTCGGCCCTCCAGGTCCTGGCCGTGCTGGTCGAGAGCGGCCGGCCGATGAGCGAACTGGCCAAACAGTTCGACCGCGTCCCGCAGAAGCTCGAGAACGTCCGCTACTCCGCGGGCAAGCCGCTGGAGAGCGAGGCGGTCAAGGCCGCCATCGCCGACGCCGAGGCCCGCCTGAACGGCGTCGGCCGCCTGCTGGTCCGTCCGTCCGGCACCGAGAAGCTGATCCGGGTCATGGCCGAGGGCGACGACGAGGCGCTGGTGGCCTCCGTGGTGGCCGACGTCGCGGCGGCGGTGAAGGCGGCGGGTTAGCCGCTCGACCGCGCCGCGTCCCCGGCGCAGTCTCACCCGATGATTCCCGCCCGCGGCGTTCTCTCCCTGATCCCCGGCCTGCTGCTCTGCGCCGCCGTGGCCGTCGCCGCCGTCGCCGTCCAGGCGCTGGAGCTGCGCCTGTTCGGGCGCGGCTGGATCGACTCCATCGTGCTGGCCATCCTGATCGGCGCCGCGGTCCGCTCGGTGTGGACGCCCCCCGCATCCCTCCGCCCCGGCGTCGAGTTCAGCGCCCGCACCCTGCTCGAGATCGCCGTGGTCCTGCTCGGCGCCTCGGTCAGCGCCGCGACCGTCATGGCCATCGGCCCCGGCCTGCTGGCCGGGACGGCCCTCGTCGTCGTCCTCGCCCTCGGGGTCAGCTACGCCCTCGGCCGGCTGCTCGGCCTGCCGCGGCGGATGGCGGTCCTGATCGCCTGCGGCAACGCCATCTGCGGCAATTCGGCCATCGCCGCGGTGGCGCCGGTGATCGACGCCGACGCCAAGGACGTCTCGGCCGCCATCGCCTTCACCGCCGTCCTCGGCGTGGTGGTGGTGCTGACCCTGCCGCTGCTCGGCGCCGTGCTGCAGATGAGCCAGGTGCGCTACGGCGTCCTCGCCGGCCTGACCGTCTACGCCGTGCCCCAGGTGCTGGCCGCCACCCTGCCGGTCGGCGCCGTCGCCGCCCAGGCCGGGACCCTGGTGAAGCTGGTCCGCGTGCTGATGCTCGGGCCCGTCTCGCTGGCGCTGGCGATCGCAGTCGCCCTGCGCCGCCGGTCGGATCCGGCCGCCCCCCGCTCGCGCCGTATCCCGCTCGGCCACCTGCTGCCGTGGTTCATCGTCGGCTTTCTGGTGATGATGGCGGCGCGCTCGCTGGAGCTGATCCCCGCCGCCGTCCTGCCGGCGCTGGACAGCCTCACCACCGCCCTGACCGTACTGGCCATGGCCGCTCTCGGCCTGAGCACCGACGCCCGCGCCGTGGCCCGGTCCGGCGTGCGCATCGCCGCCGTGGTGGTCCTGTCGCTGCTGGCCATCGTCGCCCTGGCCCTGGGCCTGATCTACCTGCTGGCCCTGACCTGAGCCGTCGCCCCGTCCGGCGGCGTCAGGGCGGCGACCACATCCTCGATGCGCCGGCGGATGTCGGGCACCGCGATGGTTTCCCAGAAGGCGGCGCGCGCCGGCGGACCGAGGACGAACAGGCGCGGATCGGCGGCGCCGTCCCTGTCGCGCGCCCGCCCGGTGTCGTCGAGGTCCAGGCCCAGGCCCAGGGCGTCCATCCGGGCCCGCCCGGCCGCGATCAGGGACGCGGTGAGCGGTTGCGCGATCGGGTCGTGCCCGGGCCCGGTGCAATCGACCAGCCAGCCGCCGGTCGAGCGGCGGTGGGCGTCGCCATGGCGCGGCGTCCAGATCACCTCGACGCCGTCGGCGGTTTCGCGCACCTCGCGCACCCGTCCGGCGACGAGGGTCAGGCGCCCGGCCGCCTGCAGCGCCCCCATGGTCCCGGCGACCCCGGCGGGGATGCGGTGGCGGTGCACGTCCCACCACGGCCGCAGGTGCCGAAGCAGGCGGCCGCGCACGCCCGGGTCGGCGGCGGCCCACAGTTCGGCGGTGATCGGCCGCAACCCCTCCATGACCCCGCGCCAGCCGCCCTCCTCCGCCAGCCGGCGACCTTCGGCCAGACGCCCCGAAACGGGGCCGGCGGTCAGTCCGGGCGGCGGCGGAACGGGTGCGTCGTGGTGCGCGGCATGGGCGCGGGGGGCCAGCCCCCGGCGACTGAGCGCCGTCGCCCGGCCGCGCCAGCCCCTGTCCAGAAGACCCAGCACCATGTCGATCATGGTCAGTCCGGTCCCGAGGATGACCACATCGTCTTCCGCGCCGATGCTGTCCAGCGCGCCGGTCGCCCACGGGTCGGCGACCACCCGTCCGCCGCGCCCCCCTGCGACAGCCGGCGCCGGGTTGCCGCTGGCCAGCACCACCGCGTCCGCCTCGACCCTGCGCCCGTCGGCCAGCCGGACTGCGCCGCCCTCGACGGCGACGGCCTCGCCGGTCAGGCGCTCGATCCGCCCCGGATGGGCCGCCTCCGCCGCCGCCAGCCGATCCTGCAGGTAGAGGCCGTACAGCCGCCGGGGCGCGAAGCCTTCCGGATCGGCCCGGTCGGGATGGTTGATCTCCAGCCAGCGCACGAAGTCGTCGGGCCGCCCGTCCACGGCGCTCATGCGGTTCGCGCGCACGTTCAGCACATGGGCGTCCAGCGATGTCGAATAGGCCAGGCCGGGTCCGAAGCGCCCGCCCCGGTCTATCAGCGCCGAGGCGATGCCCTGCTCCGCCAGCCGCACGGCCAGCATGGCGCCCGAAAAGCCGCCGCCGATGATCGCCGCCTTGCGGATGGGGTCGGACAAGCGCGTTCCTGATCCTGCGCCCGCCGGGCCGGTGGCGACAGTCTAGCGGTCCGCCTCCGATCGCAAAAGCCGGCCCGGGCGCCCGGTCAGATCTCCTGGTTGTAGGCCCCGATCTCGGAATATTTCGCCAGCCGCGGCTTCACCTCGTCGCGGAACAGGGCGCGCATGTCGTCCTCGGAGCGCATGCTCTCGACCACCACCACCAGCTCCGGCTTGTTCGACGAGGCGCGCACCAGCACCCAGCTGCCGTCCTCGAGGTGCACCCGCACCCCGTTAACGGTGATCGCCTCGACGATCCTGCGGCCGAGGATCTCGCCGCCCGAGCCCGCCAGGTCCTCGTACTCCTTCACGATCCGCTCCAGCACTTCGTACTTGAGCTCGTCGTCGCAGTGCGGGCTCATGGTCAGGCTGGTCCAGGCGTCGGGCAGGGCCGCCTTCAGCTCGCTCAGCGTCTTGCCCGGGTTGCGGTCCAGCATGGCCAGCACGGCGCCGGCCGCCACGATGCCGTCGTCGTAGCCGTGGCCCAGCGGCCCGGCCATGAAGAAGTGGCCCGACTTCTCGAACCCGGCCAGCGCCCCGACCTCGGCGGTCTTGCGCTTGATGTAGGAGTGGCCGGTCTTCCAGTAGATGGTCTCGGCCCCGTTGGCCTTCAGCACCTCGTCGGTCTTGTACAGGCCGGTCGACTTCACATCGACGACGAAGGTCGAGTTCGGGTGCAGCTTCGACAGGTCGCGGGCCAGCATCAGGCCGATCTTGTCGGCGAAGATCTCCTCGCCGGTGTCGTCCACCACCCCGCAGCGGTCGCCGTCGCCGTCGAAGCCTAGCGCCAGCTCGGCCCCGGTCTCGCGCACCCGGGCCGCCATCTGGACCAGCATGGCGTGGTCTTCGGGGTTCGGATTGTATTTCGGGAAGGTGTAGTCGAGGTCGGCGTCCATCTCGATCACCTCGGCGCCCATGCGGCGCAGGGCCTCGGGGGCGAAGGCCCCGGCGGTGCCGTTGCCGCAGGCCGCGACCACCCTGATCGGACGGCTCAGCTTCACCTTGCTGATTTCCTCGAGGTAGCGTTCGCGGAAATCCTCCACCCGCGTCAGGGTCCCGCCGCCGCGCGCCTGGCCCTCGCCGCCCAGCACGATGTCCTTCAGCCGGCCGATCTCGTCGGGGCCGAAGGTCAGGGGCGGATTGGCGCCCATCTTGACCCCGGTCCAGCCGTTCTCGTTGTGGCTGGCGGTGACCATGGCCACGCACGGCGCCTCCAGCGCGAACTGGGCGAAATAGGCCATCGGCGACAGGGCGAGGCCGACGTCCAGCACCTCCATGCCGCCCTCCAGCAGGCCGAGGGTCAGCGCCTGTTTCACGGCCAGCGAATAGGACCGGTAGTCGTGGCCGACCACGATGCGCGGCGTCTGGCCGATCTCGTGGATGTAGGTCGCCAGCCCCAGGCCGAGCGCCTGGATGCCCAGCAGGTTGATCTCCTTCTCCAGCACCCAGCGGGCGTCGTACTCCCGGAATCCGGTCGCCTTGACCAGCGGGATGGTCTCATAGGCGGCGGTGTTCGGGCGGAGGTCGGCGCGGGGTTTCTGCATCATCGGTCCTGGTCTGCGGAGGCCGCATATGGCGAAGCTGCCGCCTTCTAGCCCCCGGTGCTTTCAAGCCGCAACAACGCGACAGCCGCGTCATGGGTTCGCGGAAC
Organism: Brevundimonas sp.; assembly: GCA_015234495.1. Lineage (GTDB taxonomy): Bacteria > Pseudomonadota > Alphaproteobacteria > Caulobacterales > Caulobacteraceae > Brevundimonas. The sequence continues at coordinate 5,446 of JADGMZ010000003.1, forward strand.
CCCCTCGCCGCGCCGAAGCTTGACCCTTCCGGACCCCGGGCCTACCCGTCGCCAACGCCCACGGAGACCTGCATGCCCCGACTGATCCTGCTGCGCCACGGCCAGAGCCAGTGGAACCTGGAGAACCGCTTCACCGGCTGGGTCGACGTCGACCTGACCGCGGAGGGCGAGGCGCAGGCCCGGCGCGGCGGCGAACTGATCGCCGGCGCGGGCTTCCGGCCGGACGTGATGTTCACCTCGGTGCTGACGCGGGCGAAGCGCACCGGCGCCCTGGCCCTGGACTCGGCCGCGCTGAAGGACGTGCCGGTGGTCGAGGACTGGCGGCTGAACGAGCGCCACTACGGCGGCCTGACCGGTCTGAACAAGGCCGAAACCGCCGAGAAGCACGGCGCCGACCAGGTGAAGATCTGGCGCCGCAGCTACGACGTGCCGCCGCCGCCGCTGGCGCCGGGCGGCGAGTATGACTTCGCCTCCGACGCCCGCTACGCCGGCCAGGCCATCCCCGACACCGAGAGCCTGAAGACCACCCTGGAGCGGGTCCAGCCCTATTGGGACGCCGAGATCGCCCCGCGCCTGAAGGCCGGCGAGACGGTGCTGATCGCCGCCCACGGCAATTCCCTGCGCGCCATTGTCAAGCTGCTGTTCCGGGTGCCGGACGACGCCATCGTCGGGGTCGAGATCCCCACCGGCAATCCGCTCGACATCCAGCTGGACGCGGACCTTCGCCCCACCTCCGCCCGCTACCTCGACGAGGCGCGGGCGACCGATCTGCCGCCGCTGCCGGAGGCCTGAGCCATGAGCACCGCGCAACAGGCTTCCGACGACATCCGCTTCATGGGCCGGGCCATCGCCCTGGCCAAGGAGCGGATGGGCCAGACCTGGCCCAACCCCGCCGTCGGCTGCGTCGTGGTCAGCGACGGGGAGATCGTCGCCGAAGCCGCCACCGCGCCCGGCGGCCGGCCTCACGCCGAGGAGCAGGCCGTGCCGGCCGCCGGCGACAGGGCCAGAGGCGCCACCGCCTATGTCACCATGGAGCCGTGCGGGGCCCGCTCCTCGGGCCGCACCTCCTGCTCGAACTTCCTGATGGACGCCGGCGTCGCCCGCGTCGTGGTGGCCGCCGTGGACCCCTCGCCCTTCGCCTCCGGCCGCGGCGTGGAGCGCCTGAAAAAGGCCGGTCTGCAGGTCGAGACCGGCCTGCTGGCCCCCGACGCCGCCGTGCTCTACGAGGGCTATCTGCACCGGGTCGAGACCGGCCGGCCGCTGGTCCGCGTCAGTGACACGGGCGAGGGCTTCGACGCCCGCTTCGCCGCCTCGCCCAAGGCCGACCTGACCACCGAGCTGAAACGTCTCGGCGAGGCCGGCTACACCCGCGTCTGGGTCAGTCCCGGCGAACTGGCCGACGCCCTCGAGGAACAGGGCCTGCTGACCCGCTGAGGCCCCCGTGGACGGCCTGGTAGCGGTCTGATTCCTCACCATTTCTTAAGCGGCGGCGTGCCATTCTGGGGCAATGTTGCGTTCCGCCACCGCCACCGCCACGAGAAGGCGCATCGACCAGCACGAGCTGGACGCCATCTGCGCACGCCACGACCGTCTGTGGCAGGCCAGACCGGGCGGGGCGCGGGCCGTGTTCGCCTGGCTGGACCTGTCCGGCCTGTCGCTGGCCGGCCGCAACCTGGCCGACGCCGACTTCGCCGCCGCCAACCTGTGCGAGGTCGACCTGACCGGGGCCAGGCTGGACAACGCCACCTTCTTCGGCGCCGACATGCAGGACTGCACCCTGGTCGACGCCAGCCTGCGCCGGGCCGACCTGCGCGGCGCCTGCCTGCGCGGCGCCGACCTGACCGGGGCCGACCTGTTCGAGGCCGACCTGCGCGAAGGCGCCCTCGCCGCCGCCGATTCCAAGCTCGGCTTCCGGGTCATCGAGGCCAAGTCGCGCAACGACACCATGGCCACGGGCGCCTGCCTGGCCGGCGCCAACCTCGAGCGCTCCAAGCTGACCGGCATCGTCGCCGTGGCTGCGGATTTCACCGACGCCATCCTCAAGGACTGCAAGCTGGTGAGGGCCAATCTGAAACAGGCCAGCTTCCGCGGCGCCGACCTGGCCGGGGCGGACCTGTCCGGCGCCGACCTTTCGGGCGCGGACCTGCGCGACGCCGTGCTGGTCGGGGCCAGGACGGCGATGTGGCGCACCGACGGCGCGGACATGACCGGGACCCTGACCGACGACCGCTCCGCGGGCGACCCGATCGACGACATGCCCGCCGCCGAAATGCTGTCCGAACACGCCCGCTGGTGCGAGACCGGCGGCGCGGCCGGCCAGCCCTCGGTATTCGACGGCGTCGACCTGCGCAAGCTTCGCTCGATCACCGGCTACAACCTGACCGCCCTGTCGGCCAAGGGCGCGGTCTTCTACGGCCTCGACATGGCGGGGGTGCAGCTCCAGGGCGCGCATCTGGAAGGGGCCGACCTGCGCTCGGTCAATCTCAAGGGGGCCGACCTGCGCGGCGCGCGGCTGACCCGCGCCCGTCTCAATGGCGCCGACCTGCGCGAGGCCCAGCTCGGGCCCTTGATGATCGCGGCGGACCGGCTGCTGCCCGCCGACCTGACCGGCGCCTGCCTGAAGGGCGCGGACCTGTCCGGCGCCGACCTGAACCGGGCCAATCTGACCGGCGCCGACCTGAGCCGCGCCATCCTCCGCGGGGCCTGTCTGCGGCAGGCGGAGCTGGCGGGAGCGATCACCACCGGCGCGCGCGGCATGGAGGTCGAGGCCGTCGCCTGACAAAAAAAGGGGCGGCGCGAACGCCGCCCCTTCCGGTTGCTCTGGAGCCGGCCGCTCAGGCGGCCTTGCCCTTCTTGCCTTCGATCAGCTTCGAACCGCCGCCGATCTCGATGCGGCGAGGCTTCAGCGCCTCGGGCAGTTCGCGCTCCAGTTCGATGGCCAGCAGGCCGTTGACCAGGTCGGCGCCCTTGACGACGACATAGTCGGCCAGCTGGAAGCGGCGCTCGAAGTCGCGCTCGGCCAGGCCGCGGTGCAGGAAGTTCCGCTCGCCGCCGTCGTCATTGGCGGTCTTGCGACCGGTGACGGTGAGCAGGTTCTCCTTGACCTCGATGTTCAGCTCGTCGGGCTTGAAGCCGGCGACGGCGATCTCGATGCGATAGGCGTTCTCGCCCGTGGTCTCGATATTGTAGGGCGGCCAGCCGTTCTCCTGGCTGGTGCGCGCAGCGCTTTCCAGCAGATTGGCCAGGCGGTCGAAGCCGACGGCCGAACGGTAGAGCGGGGTGAAGTCATAGGTACGCATGTCATCCTCCTGAGGATCAGCAAGGTTGAGCCGGCCCTGCGTTTTCGGCCCGGGACGGCGGTGGGAGGTCAGCCCCGACGATCCGGTGATCGGCCCCGTCCGGTCTGGAGGACCCGATGTCGGCGTCCTCGTTCAGGGATGTGGGATGGCGAAATGCGCCGTCAAGGGGCCCC
>JADGMZ010000004.1 GCA_015234495.1 Brevundimonas sp.
GAACTGGCCCTCGCCCCGCCGTTCAAGCGCGCCGCCGCCATGCAGGGCGACCTCGACGAGATGGAGCACATGATCGACGAATACCTCGCCTTCGCCCGCGGCGAGGCCGGCGAGGCGGCCCAGCCGGTATCAGTCGGGGATCTGCTGGCCGGGGCCGCCGATGACGCCCGCCGCGCCGGGGCCGAGGTCGAGGTTCAGGCCCCGGAAGGGCTGGCCGCCAGTCTCCGGCCCCTCGCCTTCAAGCGCGCCCTGGCGAATCTGGCCGGCAACGCCGCCGCCCACGGCGACCACGTCCGCCTCGCCGCCCGCGCCCTGCCCTCCGGCGGGCTCGAGATCACCGTCGAGGACGACGGCCCGGGCATCCCCGACGAGATGCACGAGGAGGCCTTCCGCCCGTTCTCGCGGCTGGACGACTCGCGCAACCAGAACCGCAAGGGCGTCGGCCTCGGCCTCGCCATCGCCCGCGATGTGGCGCGCAGCCACGGCGGCGACATCACCCTGGCACGCAGCAATCTCGGCGGCCTGAAAGCCGTCATCCGTCTGCCCGGCTGACAATCCTCCCCCCTTGGGGGTGGGGCCTGCTCCCCCCGGCGTTCGCTCCGGGGAGGATTGCGAAGCGCGGCCGTCAGGACCATCTTCGTTTCCGACAGGGGTGTCGGAGGAACAGATGATGCGCAGACTCGCCTTTCTCGCCCCGCTCGGCGCCGTGCTCGCCGTCGCCGGCGCCGCCGCGGCCGATCCCGCCGCGGTCACCGTGACCCTCGGCCCTGACCTCAAGGAAGACGCCGCCGAACTCGGCGAGCGCGACGTGCGCCAGCAGGCCGACCGCCTCGCCGAGGTTGTCCGCCGCGCCCTCGCCGGCGGCGGCGGCGAACTGGACGGCGCCCGGATCGACCTGGTGCTGACCGACCTCAAGCCCAACCGCCCGACGTTCGAGCAGATGGCCCGCCGGCCCGGCCTCGACGGCCACCGCAGCCTGTCCATCGGCGGCGCCGCCGTCGAGGGCAGCATCACCACCGCCGACGGACGCGTGCTTCCGGTCCGCTATGACTGGTACTCCAGCAGCCTCGCCGATGTCCGCGGCTACACGACCTGGCAGGACGCCGACCGCGCCTACGACCGGCTGGCGGCCCGCCTGGTCGACGGCCGCTACCTCAGCCGCTGATCTCGCGGGCGCGCTGCACGGCCGCCTCGACCGCCGCCTCCGCCGCCCGGTCGAGGTCGCCGGCGGCCTCCATGGCGTCCAGCCCGGCCCGCGTCGTGCCGCCCGGCGAGGCGATGCGGGCTGTCAGGTCGGCCAGCGTTGCCCCGGTCTCGGCTCCCGCCCCGGCGGAGCGGAGCGCGCCGCGCGCCAGCCGCTGGGCCGCCTCGGTCGACAGGCCCTGCCCCTCCCCGGCCCGGGCCAGCGCCTGGCCGAACGCATAGACGAAGGCCGGGGCCGAGCCGGCTACCGCCGTCGCCGCGTCCATCAGGGCCTCGCTGTCCAGATCGACCACATCGGCGATGGAGCCGAACAATCCGCGCCCCGCCTCCCGGGCGTCCGCATCCGCTGACCACAGGGCCGCGACGCCCCGCGCCTGCGCCACCGCCGTCGTCGGCATCACGCGCACCACCGGCCGTCCGGCCACAGCCGCGATGTCCCCTGCCTTCACCCCCGCCATCACCGAGATGATGGGCGTGTCCGGCGGGAGGGCGGCCAGCAGCGGGTCCATCGCCTCGCGCCAGTAGGCCGGCTTGACCGCCAGCACCAGCACCCGCGCGCCGATCAGCGCCGGGGCGTCCGGGTTCACCCGCGCGCCCTGCTCGCGCGCCGCATCCGCGGCCGGCTTGTCCGACGGGGTGAGGATGATCAGGTCCGCGGGCGCCACGGTCCGCGTGGCCAGCCAGCCTTCCAGGATGGCCGAACCGAGGCGGCCGCAGCCCACCAGGACCACGGCGCCGTTCGATGAGGAATGGGTCATGCCCTCAGGCTGAGCCGACCGTTTCGAAGAGGCAAGAGTCGATCGCGTCCTGCGGCTTCTTGTTGCCGCGGATCATGAAGTCGAAGGCCGGGTAGTAGCGGTCCGCCGCCTCGACGGCCGCGTCGATCATCGACGCCGCCTGGCCCAGGGTCGGCCGTTCGCCCATCGGCAGGGCCAGCGAATGGCGGAAGACGATCTCGCCGTCGTCGGCCCAGACCTCGAAATGGCCCATCCAGGTACGCTGGTTGATCAGGCCGACGAGCTCATAGGCGGCCGCCCGGCGGGCCTTGGAGGCCTGCAGGTCGAGCGCGCAGCACAGCTGCAGGCAGTCGCCCTCCGGCCGCCAGGCGAACCACAGCTCATAATCCTTCCAGTCGCCCGCCAGGGCGAAGGCGAGATCGCCCTCGTCGGTGCGGTCGAACGGCAGGTTCTCGGCCACCAGGACGTGCTCCACGACATCCAGCGGGTCGTAGGGAACCTCAACTTCTTCGGGCCGGGCAGTGTCCATCAAGCGGTCTCCGGGCGCGACTCACACCCTGTTAAGCAACGGTAGGCGGGTTCGGAGATTCGGCTCAACCGGCTGCGTCCTGCGCGGGAGAAGCCGCTGTGGACGTTCCCTTCTGAGGCTTCTTCGCACCCTTCAGGGCGGCGATTTCACCGCGCAGGGCCGCGATCTCGGCCTTCAGGGCGTCGAACTCGTCGCGGCGCACCAGGTCGAGATCGGCGGCGAAGCGGTCGGCCTGGGCGCGGAACGCCGTCTTCGCCTCCTCGCTCGCCGCCTGGGCCAGGCCCATGGCGCCGGTGGTCAGCTTGGCGAACTCGTCGAGGATGGGATTGCGCGTCTGCATAAGAACTCTCCGACTCGGCAAGCGACGTCGTTAACGATGGTTGCCGGATATGGTGAACGAAACCTTGCTGTCGAGGTTGGCTGTGGCTGCATTTGGGCGTGCGGCATGCCGAAATTGCGGGGACGGCGGCGGCGACGCTTGCTAAACCGGGGACAACGAACCGCCGTCAGGAGCGCCCGTGCAATTTCCCGAGTTCGACCCCGTCCTGTTCAGCATCGGTCCGCTGGACATCCGCTGGTACGCCCTCGCCTATGTCGCCGGCATCGTCCTCGGCTGGTGGTACGCCAACCGGCTGGCGCGCAACAATGCGATCTGGCAGCCGGCTCGGCCGCCGGTCACCACGGTGCAGCTCGACGACCTGGTGCTGTGGATCACGCTCGGCATCATCCTCGGCGGCCGTTTCGGCTACGCCCTGTTCTACAAGCCGTCGCTGTACGCGGACCTGTTCACAGGGGCCGGATGGGGCGAGCGGCTGGCCCTGTTCCGCCTGTGGGATGGGGGCATGTCCTTCCACGGCGGCCTGATCGGCGTCACCCTCGCGATCGTCTGGTTCGCGTGGAAGAACAAGGTCCGCCTGCTCAGCCTCGGCGACCTGGTGGCGCCGGTCGTGCCGCTGGGGCTGTTCTTCGGCCGCATCGCCAACTTCATCAACGGCGAGCTCTGGGGCCGGCCGACCGACGCCCCGTGGGGGGTCAATTTCTGCAGCACCCAGCTGCAGAAGGTCTACGGCGCCGGCTGCCAGTATTTCGTCAATGGCCAGCCCATGGGCCCCGGCGACGTCGCCCGTCACCCCAGCCAGCTCTATGAGGCCGGGCTGGAAGGCCTCGTGCTGGCGCTGATCCTCTGGCTGGCCGTTTACAAGGCGCGGCTGCTGGCCAAGCCGGGCTATGTCACCGGCATCTTCCTGTTCGGCTACGGCCTCGTCCGCGCCTCGCTGGAGAACGTTCGCCAACCCGATTTCGGCATGGAGAACCTGCCATTCGGCCTGACCATGGGCATGATGCTGTCGATCCCGATGATGCTGATCGGCGCCTGGCTGATCTGGCGCGCCTGGAGCCGGCCGCCGGCCGCCGCGGAGGCCTGAGTGTCGCTGCGGGACCGGCTGGCGCGCGAGATCGCCCTCACCGGGCCGCTGACCATCGCCGACTACGTGACCCGCTGCCTGCACGATCCGCAGGGCGGCTACTATGCGACGCGCCCCTCCATCGGGGCGGCCGGCGACTTCATCACCGCCCCGATGATCAGCCAGATGTTCGGCGAACTGCTGGGCCTCTGGGCGATCGAACTGTGGGAACGGCTGGGCGCGCCGGAGCGGGTGCGGCTGGTCGAGGTCGGCCCCGGCGATGGAACCCTGATGGCCGACGCCCTGCGCGCCGCGCGGCTCGCGCCCGAGTTCCTGCGCGCCGTCGACCTGGTGCTGATCGAACCCAGCCCGCCGCTGCGCGAGGCCCAGGCGCGGATGCTGGCCGACAGCGACGTCCATCCCCGCTGGGTCTCGTCGCTGGATCGCATCGAAACCGACGCCCCGGTGATCCTGATCGCCAATGAGGTGCTGGACTGCCTGCCCGCCCGCCAGTTCGTGAAAACGGAAGACGGCTGGGCCGAACGCTGCGTCGGCGTCACCGATGACGGCGGCCTGGTCCTCGGGCTGAAGAAGATCACCTCCGGCTTCAAACGTCCCGGCTTCGAGGTCGAGCCGGGCCAGACGGTGGAGATTTCCGAACAGCAGGCGGCGTTCGGCCGGGAGGTGGCGGCCCTCGTCAAGGCGGCGTCGGGCGCCGCCCTGCTGATCGACTACGGCCGCGCCCGTCCCGAGGCCGGCGACACCCTGCAGGCCCTGCGTCGTCACCGGAAGGTGGATCCCCTGGAGGCGCCTGGCGAGGCGGACCTGACACAATGGGCCGACTTCCCGACGGTTCTGGAGGCCGCCGTCCACGCCGGCGCCGACGTCACCGGCTGTCTCGGCCAGGGTGAGTTTCTGCAGTTGCTGGGCATCGAGGCCCGCGCCGACCGCCTCAAGGCCGGCCGCCCCGACGCCGCCCCGGTCATCGACCGCCAGCTGGCCCGACTGACCGCCGACGATCAGATGGGAACCCTGTTCAAGGCCTGCGCGGTCTTCTCGCCGAAGAGCCTGGTCGTCCCGGGCTTCGAGGACTAGCCGTGCCGCTGGAGCCCCTCACCCACCCCTTGCTCGCCCGCGCCGGCGTCCGCCACGGCTTCTTCACCCGCGGAGGCGGGGTCTCCACCGGCCTCTACGACAGCCTGAACACCGGCGTGGGCTCCAGCGACGATCCCGCGGCCGTGGCCGAGAACCGCCGCCGCGTCGCCGCCCATCTCGGCGGCGCCCCCGACGACCTCGCCGCCTGCTACCAGATTCACTCCGCCGTCGCCCGGGTCGCCGAGGCCGGCTGGAAGGGCGAGCGGCCTGAGGGAGACGCCAGCGTCACCGCCGTTCCGGGCGTGATCTGCGCCGTGCTCACCGCCGACTGCGCCCCGGTGCTGATGGCCGACCCGGAAGCCGGCGTCGTCGGCGCGGCCCACGCCGGCTGGAAAGGCGCGCTTGGCGGCATCGTCCACTCGACCGTCGCCGCCATGGAGGCCCTCGGCGCCCGCCCCGCCCGCATGGTGGCGGTCGTCGGTCCCTGCATCGCCCAGGCCAGCTACGAGGTCGGCGCCGACTATCAGGACCGGTTCGAACACCACGACCCCGGCAGCGGCCGCTTTTTCGCCCCCGGCGCCGCGCCCGACAAACGCCAGTTCAACCTGCCCGGCTACGTCCTGTGGCGGCTGGAGCTGGCCGGCGTCGCCGACGCGGCCTGGAC
>JADGMZ010000005.1 GCA_015234495.1 Brevundimonas sp.
GGCCGAAGACCAGATCATCGGCCACCGTGTCGCCGACCGCGACGTGCCAGCCGACGAGTTCAGCCTCGGCGGTGCCTTCGCCGACGTCGGGGAGTTTGAAGACGTAGTTGGCGCCGGGCGCCGGAGAGGCGGACGCAGCCCCTCCACCGCCTTCGGCGGTCCCCCTCCCCGTTTCACGGGGAGGAGACGATGGCGCGGACGTTTCCTCCCCGCCCAGCGGGGAGGGGGACCGCGAAGCGGTGGAGGGGCTGTCGGCGACAGCACTGGCGTTCCCCGCCCCCTCTACCTCGAACTCGACCAGCGGAGACCCCACCGCCAGCTGCTGGCCCGGTTCGCCGTGGGCGGCGGTGACCTTGCCGGCGACGGGGGATGTCAGTTCGACGGTGGCCTTGTCGGTCATGACGTCGGCGAGAATCTGGTCCTCGGCGACCCTGTCGCCGACCTTGACGTGCCAGGCGACCAGTTCGGCCTCGGCGGTGCCTTCGCCCACGTCGGGCAGTTTGAAGACGAAGCGACCCATCTCAGCGGCCTCCCGACATGACGGATTTCAGGGCCGTGGCGACCCGTTCCGGACCGGGGAAATATTCCCATTCGAAGGCGTGCGGATAGGGCGTGTCCCAGCCGCAGACGCGGGTGATCGGCGCCTCGAGGTGATAGAAGCAGCGCTCCTGCACCAGGGCCGACAGTTCGGCGCCGTAGCCGGAGGTCTTCGGCGCCTCGTGGACGATGACGCAGCGGCCGGTCTTCTTGACGCTGGCCTCGATGGTCTCGATGTCCAGCGGCACGAGAGTGCGCAGGTCGATGACCTCGGCGTCGACGCCGGCGTGTTCGGCGCCGGCCAGACTGACCCACACCATGGTGCCCCAGGCGAGGATGGTGACGTCGGAACCCTCCTTCATCACGCGCGCCTTGCCGATCGGCTCGACGTATTTGCCGGTCGGGACCTGGGCCAGGTCCTGCGCCTTCCAGGGCGAAACCGGGTTCTGGTGCCAGCCGTCGAAGGGGCCGTTGTAGAGGCGTTTGGGCTCGAAGAAGATGACCGGGTCGTCGTCCTCGATCGCCGCCATCAGCAGGCCTTTGGCGTCATAGGGGTTGGACGGAATGACGACCTTGAGGCCGGCGATGTGGGTGAACAGGCTCTCGGGCGACTGGCTGTGCGTCTGGCCGCCGAAGATGCCGCCGCCGTAGGGGCTGCGCACCACGATGGGCGAGGTGAACTGGCCGGCCGAGCGGTAGCGCAGCTTGGCGGCTTCCGAGACGATCTGGTCGTAGGCCGGATAGATGTAGTCGGCGAACTGGATCTCGACGACCGGGCGCAGGCCGTAGGCGCCCATGCCGATGGCGGCGGCGACGATGCCGCATTCGCTGATCGGGGCGTCGAAGCTGCGGGTCAGGCCGTGCTTCTGCTGCAGCTGGTCGGTGACGCGGAAGACGCCGCCGAAATAGCCGGCGTCCTCGCCGAAGCTGAGGACGTTCGGATCCTCGGCCATCTTGACGTGCAGGGCCGAGTTCAGCGCCTGGATCATATTCATCGGCATGACCGCAGCGGCCTCGGGCGCCTCCGACCTCGGGGCGTTGTTCTGGTCGACCATGTCGGGCTCGACGCCGTCGGCGCGGTCGGCCTCGGTGAAGGTGGTTTGCTCGGTCATCAGGCTTGCCCTCCCACAACCGTCATCCTCGGGCTTGACCCGAGGATCAGACGTTGGGTCACGCTGGCGGTCTCAGGAAGGCGCACGGTGGTCCGGGCTGGTCTGGCGGATACCGTGCGACGGACGGTCTGATCCTCGGGTCGAGCCCGAGGATGACGGGAGAGAGAGAGGCTCATACGCCCACCTCCCTCCGCTGTTCGACGAGGCGCCAGTCCTCGGTGGCGAAGACCTCCTCGAACATGGTCTTCACCGAGGGGCGCGACTGGCCGAGGGTGCCGATGGCCTCCGACTCCCTGCCGGCGGCGCGGACCTGTTCGACGGCTTCGGCCTCGGCGGCGGTCTGCTGCTCGTCGGACCATTCGCCGAGGGCGATCAGGTGCTGCTTCAGGCGGGCGATCGGGTCGCCCAGCGGCCACTTCTCGTGCTCGTCGCCGGGGCGGTAGCGGCTGGGGTCGTCCGAGGTCGAGTGCGGCGCGCCGCGGTAGGTGAACAGCTCGATGACCGTCGCGCCCTGGTTGGTGCGGGCGCGCTCCTCGGCCCACTGGGTGGCGGCCCAGACGGCGAGGAAGTCGTTGCCGTCGACGCGCAGGGCCGGCAGGCCGTAGCCGATGGCCTTGGAGGCGAAGGTGGTCTCCAGACCGCCGGCGATGCCCATGAAGGACGAGATGGCCCACTGGTTGTTGACGACGTTGAGGATCACCGGCGCGCGGTAGACGGCGGCGAAGGTCAGGGCGTTGTGGAAGTCGCCTTCCGCCGTGGCGCCGTCGCCGATCCAGCTGATGGCGATCTTGTCGTCGCCCTTGTAGGCGCTGGCCATGGCCCAGCCGACGGCCTGCGGGACCTGGGTGCCCAGATTGCCGCTGATGGTGAAGAAGCCGTAGTCCTTGGCCGAATACATGATCGGCAGCTGGCGGCCTTTGATCGGGTCGGAGGCGTTGGAATAGATCTGGTTCATCATCGTCGCGAGCGGATAGCCGCGCGCGATCAGCAGGCCCTGCTGGCGATAGGTGGGGAAGCCCATGTCCTCGCGGGACAGGATCATGCCCTGGGCGACGGCGATGGCCTCCTCGCCGGTGCACTTCATGTAGAAGCTGGTCTTGCCCTGACGGTGGGCGCGATGCATCCGGTCGTCGAAGGCGCGGGTCAGGATCATCGCCTTGAGGCCGCGGCGCAGGGTCTCGGCGTCCAGCTTCGGATTCCACGGGCCCACCGCCTGGCCGTCGTCATCGAGCACGCGGACCAGCTTGAAGGCGTGGTCGCGCATCTCGAACGGGGCGGTGGAGACCTCCGGCCGCCCGACCGCGCCAGCGGGATCGAGTTTCAAATGGCTGAAGTCCGGCTTGTCGCCCGGCCGACCCGAGGGTTCGGGCACGCGCAGCGCCAGTGGTTGCGTGTTTGGCTTTTTCATTCCGTCCTGCCGTCCGGTTGATCCGACCGCGTTTCCTCAGGCGCCCTGTAGCATGGTCTCTCTGCCAAGGCTCGCTCGATTTTGACCTTGCATATGCGGGTTCACGGGTATTTTATTGCGCCATACCTTGAACCGGAGAAACGCCTTGGCCGACGATCTGGATCCCGTGGACGCCCGAATTCTGGATATCCTGCAACAGGACGCCGGACTGTCCGTGGCCGAGGTCGCCGAGAGGGTGGGTCTGTCCGCCTCGCCGTGCTGGCGCCGGATCAAGAGACTGGAGGATACGGGCTTCATCCGCAAGCGGGTGACCCTGCTGGACGCCGACAAGCTGGGCCTCGATTTCGAGGTCTATGCGATCGTCAAGCTGAACCTGCCCTCGACCGAGAACCTCGATGTGTTCGAGACGGCCGTGGCCGGCTGGCCGGAGGTGGTGCAGTGCGCCACCATCACCGGGCGCGAGGACTATGTGCTGCGCATCATCACCTCGGACATGCACGCCTTCGACCGCTTCCTGCGCGAAAAGCTGCTGAGCCTGGGCATCGTCTCGGATTGCGAGAGCCACATCGTCACCCGCGGGGTGAAGAACGTCACCACCCTGCCGCTCGGGATCGTGACGCCGCACGTGGGCTGACAGCCGCGATGCGGCGGCGGGACGGATCGTCCCGGCCATACTGGGGGACCGCCATGCGCCTTGCCGCAACCATCGTCGTCGCCGGTCTTCTGGCCGGGGCCGCGCCCGGTCTGGCGCAGGAGGCGGCGGAATCCGACGTCGCCGCCTTCCAGAGACTGCGCGCCGAGGGCGTGGCGGCGGCCAATGCGGAGGATCTGGCGACGGCGACGGCGCGTCTGGCCGAGGCGGACGGACGCATCCCGAACCATCCCGGCCTGATGCTGATGCGGGCCCGGCTGGCGGCCGGGGCCGGCCAACCGGAGGCGGCCGTGGCGCAGCTGCGGCGCTATGCCGATGCGGGGCTGGTGGTGAATATCGCCGGCGACGCGGCGCTGTCGTCATTGGCGGGGACGCCGGGGTTCGAGGCCGCGGCGGCCGCCATCGAGGCCAATCGCGCGCCGGTCGGCGCGGACCGGATGAGGCCGCTGGCGGCCGTGCCCGGCGACGGCCTCGTCGAGAGCGTGGCGCGCGATGCGGCGCGCGGGCGCTGGCTGGTCGCCCTGGTGCGCGGCCGGACCATCATGGCGCTCGACGACGCCGGCGAGGCGACGCCCTTCCTCGCGCCGGACCCGGGGATCGGCGGCGTGCTGGGGCTGGCGCTCGATGCGCGATCCGGAGTGCTGTGGGCGGCGACGGCCCCCGTGCCGCCCGCCGTGCACGGACTGGCCGGAGACGCGGTGCGGCCACGGGCGGCGCTGCTGAAGATCGAGGCGGCGAGCGGGCGGGTGCTGGCGCGCTATCCGACCCCGGCGGACAATGAATCCCTGGGCGACGTGACCCTGGCCGCGGACGGAACCGTCCATGTCGCCGGCGGCGACCTGTTTCATCTGCGTCCCGGAGGCGAGGCGCTGGAGGTGCTGCTGCCGGCCGGAGTGATGCGGTCGCCGCAGGGCATGGCGGTTACGCCCGACGGCGCGGCCCTGATCGTGGCCGACTATTCCTCCGGCCTGTGGCGCGTGGACCGGGAGAGCGGCGAGGCGACCCGCCTGGCCGCGCCGGCCAGGGCCAGCCTGATCGGCGTCGACGGCCTGATCTCGGACGGGCGGGCCCTCTATGCGCTGCAGAACGGGGTGGCCCCGCAGCGGGTGCTGAAGCTGACGCCGGACGCCGGATGGCGCCGGATCGAGGCGGTGGAGGTGCTGGCCGCCAACCTGCCGCAGGTCGATGAGCCGACGACGGGTCTGGTCCACGAGGGTGAACTGGTGTTCGTATCGCGGTCGCAGTGGAGCGATTTTGACGGGCAGGGGGCGTTGCGCACGCCACATCCCGAACCCGCGCTGATCTCCCGTCTGCGGCTGGACTGAGGGGAACAAGACAATGATCGAGATGGTGATCGACGCCCGCCGCAAGGATCTGGGCGGGTTCGAGGTCGGACGGGTGCTGCCGTTCCACGCCCGGCGCATGGTCGGGCCGTTCATCTTCCTCGACCAGATGGGGCCGGCGGAGTTCGTCGCCGGGGCCGAGGGCATCAATGTCCGGCCGCATCCGCACATCGGCCTGTCGACCCTCAGCTATCTGTTCGAGGGCGAGATCATGCACCGGGACAACACCGGGGCGGTCCAGGCCATCCGGCCGGGCGAGGTCAACTGGATGACCGCCGGCAAGGGCATCGTCCATTCGGAGCGGACCGATCCGCTGAAGCGGAGCACCGGCGGGCCGATGCACGGCATGCAGGCCTGGGTGGCCCTTCCGGAAGAGGCCGAGGACGTCGATCCGTCCTTCCATCACCACGGCGAGGACGACCAGCCGGCCTATGAGAACGGGGGGCTGTTCGCGCGGCTGGTGGCCGGCGAGGCCTATGGGGCGAAGGCGGCCGTGCCGACCTCGTCGCCGCTGTTCTATGTGCACTGGGAGCTGGGCGAGGGGGTGCGGACCACGCCGCCGCCGGGCCAGGGCGTCGCCGGCGGCTACAGCGAGCGGGCCCTGTACGTGGCGCGGGGCGAGATCGAGGTCGGCGACCGCACCTTCCACGAGGGCCAGATGATCGTGCTGGAGCCGACCGCGGAGCCGACCGTGCGGGCGGTGAAGCCGTCGACGGTGATGGTGCTGGGTGGCGAACCGGTCGGGCCGCGGCTGATCTGGTGGAATTTCGTCGCTTCGTCGCAGGAACGCATCGACGCCGCCAAGGCCGACTGGCAGGCGGGGCGGATGGCCCTGCCGGTCGGAGACGACGAGGAGTTCATCCCGCTGCCTGACGCGCCGTCGACGCCCGAGCCGGCCCCCGCGCCGGTGAAGCCCGACCCGACCGACCCGGTCTGAGCTCAGAGGCCGGCGCGGGCGACGACCCAGTCGACGATGGCCTCCAGGGCGGCCGGGGCGATGGTCTCCTCGATGCGGGCGTATTCGTCCGTGAGGCCGGTGTCCGCCGTCTGCATCAGGTGGTTCAGTTCGGGCAGGACGACGATCTCGGCGCCCGGCAGGGTGGCGCGCAGGGCCTCGGCGTTCTGGTCGGCCGGGACCTGGAAATCCTTGCCGCCGTAAAGGGCGAGCACGGGCACGTCGACGGCGGCGAGCGACGGGCGAGGATCGTGGGCCACGAACCAGCGCACCCAGGCGGAAGTGGTCTGCTGCACGCCCTGTTCGACGGCGGCGGCGGGAGCGCCCGCCTCGGTCAGCACGGCGCGCACCGCCTCGGCGGCGGCGGCCTTGTCCCCGGCGTTTGCGGCGACGGCCTGCATCAGCCGGGCCTGCACGGCGACATTGGCGTCGATCACGGCCGGGGCGAGGCCCTGGGCCGTCTGGAAGCGGCGCGACTGTTCGGTCAGGACCTCGCCCCCCGGCACGGCCGGTCCGGCCATGAGGACCATGAAGGCCGGATCGGGCGCCGAGGCGTCAGCGGCGACCAGCGGGGCGATGGTTCCGCCCTCGCTGTGGCCGATCAGGCCGAGGCGGGCGGGGTCGATCCCCGGTCGGGCGGCGAGCCAGCCGAGGGCGGCGGCGGAGTCGCCGGCGAAGTCGGCGGTGGTCGCGTCCTCGAGCGGGCCGGTCGAGCCGCCGACGCCGCGGTCGTCGAGCCGCAGAACGGCCACGCCGCGGCGGGCCAGGGCGTCGGCGAGGACGAGGAAGGGCTTGTGGCCGAAGACGGTCTCGTCGCGGTCCTGGGCGCCGGAGCCGGTGATCAGCAGGACCGCCGGGAACGGCCCCTCGCCGGCCGGACGGGTCAGGGTCCCGGCCAGGCGGACCCCCTCGCCGGCGTCGAAGGCGACCTCTTCCTCGCTATAGGGAAAGGGCGGCTGCGGCGTCTGGGGCCGGACCAGCGCGGCCGGCGCGGCCGCGGCGGCCTGCCGCTCCAGCACCAGGGGCAGGCTCGCTCCGCCCTGGTGGAGGGCGCCGGTCAGGGTCTGGCCGTCCTCGGACAGGGCCCCCTCGAAGCGGCCGCCTATGGTCGGGACGCCGATGCGGACCACGCCGCCCTCGACGACCGGGGATTCCGCCGGGATGCCGATCGCGCCCTGGTCGGGGCTGTCCATCAGGGCCGAGCCGTCCCCGGCGATGCGGAATACGACGCGGATCGACTGACCGCCGAGGGCGACGCGGCCTTCCCAGGCTCCGACCAGTTGCGGGCTCGCCGCCTGGGCCGTCGCGGAGACGGGGGCGACGGCGACGGCCATTGCGGCCAGGGTCGGGACAAGCTGAATCATGGGGCGCCTCGTGTTCGACGCCGCCAAACTAGGCAATCAACGGGCGGGCTGCCAAGCGCCTATGGCGCGACCCGCGGCGTCAGCTCTTCCGGTCGGTGCGGCACATCTGGCGGGCGCGCACGGCCATCAGACGGTCGCCCGCCTCACGCGCCTCTTCGCGGGCGTCGGTGCAGCGGCCGAGCTCGATCAGGGTGCTGACCCGGTTGGCCAGGTCGACGCGCGCCAGCGGCTGGGACGGCAGGTTGTTGCCGCGGGCCGCGTTGAGGAAGGTCTCGTACTCCCCGCGGGTCCAGGCGGAGTCGTTGCGGAACATCCGGTCCGTATTGTTCCGCTGCGGCAGCTGGGTGAAACCGGGCTGCGGCGGCTGCTGGGGCGGCGGCTGCTGGGCGGCGGCGGGCAGGGCCGTGGCGAGCGCGGCGACAGCGATGAGGCACGGAGACAGGCGCATGGCGGTTCCTCCAGAACACGACTCATCCTCTCATGAACCGATGATTGTGCAACGATTCATCGTTCGCGCAGCGGGGGCGGCGACTTGAATCCGGCGGCCGCCGCCCGATCTGTCCGTCATGACCGCCATTTCCATTCTCGACCTGTCGCCCATCGTGGAGGGCGGCGACGCCCGGCGCGCCCTGCTGGAAAGCACCGAACTGGCGCGCGACGCCGAGCGTCTGGGCTTCACCCGCTTCTGGATGGCCGAACATCACAACATGCCGGGCATCGCCAGCGCGGCGACCGCCGTGGCCCTGGCCCATGTGGCGGCGGCTACGGAGAGGATCCGCGTCGGCTCGGGCGGGGTGATGCTGCCCAACCACGCGCCCATGGTGATCGCGGAACAGTTCGGCACGCTGGAGGCGCTGCATCCCGGGCGGATCGACCTCGGGCTCGGTCGGGCTCCGGGCACGGACGGGGCGACGGCGCGGGCGCTGCGGCGCTATTTCGAGGCGGCGGACCAGTTCCCGCGCGACGTGATCGAGCTGCAGGCCTTCCTGTCCGATCCGACCGAGCGGCAGCAGGTCACGGCCTGGCCCGGCGCGGGGTCGAAGGTGCCGATATGGCTGCTGGGCTCCAGCCTGTTCAGCGCCGAGCTGGCGGCGCAACTGGGCCTGCCGTTCGCCTTCGCCAGCCATTTCGCGCCCGAGCTGCTGTTGCCGGCCCTGAGGACCTATCGCGACGGCTTCCGGCCGTCGGCGCAGCTGGACCGGCCGTACGCCATGGCGGCGATCAATGTGTTCGCCGCCGATAGCGATGCGGCGGCGCAGCGGCTGTCGACCTCGATGCAGCAGGCCTTCGCAGCGGTGGTGACGGGCAAGCCGGGCCGGCTGAAGCCGCCGGTCGACGACATCGCCGCGGTGCTGGACGCGCGCGAAATTGCGGCGGTCGAGAGCCGGCTCACCTATGCGGCC
>JADGMZ010000006.1 GCA_015234495.1 Brevundimonas sp.
GGCCTGCTACGTCGGTTGCAGGCCTTGTCGAACGGCGCGTCCTTGCGGATCTCCGCCACCGCGATCTCGGGCAGCACCGTGTAGTTCGAAAAGGTCGAGCAGCCCATGTAGTGGGCGATCGCCTGCCCCTTGTAGGAAAACCGCGACGTCCCGTCCGGCATCAGCCCCTTGCCCTGCGTGCCCCGGATGGCGGTGCACAGGTTGGTCTTGCGGCTCAGGCAGCTTTTACATTGCCGGCATTCGGGCGTGTACAGCGGGATCACGTGATCCCCGACGGCGACGCTCGTCACCCCCGGCCCGACCTCGACCACCACGCCCGCGCCCTCGTGCCCGAGGATCGACGGGAAGATGCCCTCGCTGTCCAGCCCGTCCAGCGTATAGGCGTCGGTGTGGCATACGCCGGTGGCCTTGATCTCGATCAGCACCTCGCCGGCGCGCGGGCCTTCCAGGTCGACCTCGACGATCTCCAGCGGACGTTTGGCCTCGAAGGCGACGGCGGCGCGGGTTTTCATGGGCGGGTCTCCAATCACGTTCCCACTCCCCTTGCGGGAGAAGGTGGCGGGCCGGCGCGAGCCCGGTCCGACGGGTGAGGGGTCGCACCGGTCGCGCAGAGTTTCAAGACCCGCCCGCCGACATCCTCCAGACGGAATCCCGATCCTGCAAAACAGTCTGGCCTCCACGGCCACGCTGTCTATGGTCAGGTCCGGAGGCTCTCCGCGCCTCCCAAGTGCAGGCTGACCGGATGACACTGGCCCTGAGCGCCACCGCCCGCCGCATCTCCTGGCGCGCCATGGCCTTGATCGTCGTCGGCAACCTGATCCCGATCTTCGGCGTGCTGTTTCTCGGCTGGGATGCGGCCCAGATCCTCGTCCTCTACTGGGCCGAGAACCTGACCATCGGCCTGCTGACCGTGCCGCGCATCCTCGGCGCCCGGGGCGATGCCTCGACGACTGCCGACCGCCTCGGCCTCGCGGCCTTCTTCGCCGTCCACTACGGCTTCTTCTGGCTGATGCACGGCGTCTTCGCCTGGACCCTCGCCGGCGAACTCGCGCGCCAGTCTGGCGCCCCGGACGGGGTCTGGGCCGGCACCTTCGGAACCGGGGACTTCCGCTGGGCGCTGGCCGGTCTCGTCGTCGTGCAGGTGGTCGCCTTCGTGCGCGAGTGGCGGAATTCAGCCCGGCGGCGCTCCGCCCTGCCCCGCACCGAGATGTTCCGCCCCTACGGCCGGCTCGTCGTCTTGCACCTGACCGTCCTCATCGGCGCCTGGAGCCTCCTCGAACTCGGCGCCCCGGCCTCCACCGTCATCCTGCTCTGCGTCGGCAAGATGCTGCTGGAGCTGATCACCGAAGCCATCGCCGGCCTGAGGGGCAGACCGGCGGCCTAGCCTTCGCCGGCCGCCCTCTTCGCCGCCAGCTTGGCCAGCACCCGGCCGCGCCCCTTCGCCAGGGCGTGGATCACCCCCCGGAAGGTCGCCACCTCCTGCTCCGAGAACTGGGCTCGACCCAGCATGACCCGCAGGTTCTGGCTCATCGACCGCTTCTTCTCCGGCGGATGGAAGAAGCCGCCCTCGTCCA
Source organism: Brevundimonas sp. (assembly GCA_015234495.1). Taxonomy (GTDB): domain Bacteria; phylum Pseudomonadota; class Alphaproteobacteria; order Caulobacterales; family Caulobacteraceae; genus Brevundimonas. The sequence goes on from JADGMZ010000006.1 coordinate 1,575, forward strand.
GCTCCGTCTCCAGATGCTCGTACATCCCGACCAGCAGATCGTTCGACGCCGGCGGATCGCCTTCACGGAAGCGCGGCGGCGGGGCGTCGAGGATCAGCGTCCGCCACTCATAGGCGTTGATCGCCACCGCCTGGGCCAGGTTCAGCGAATGGTGCCTCGGGTCGATCGGGATGGTGACGATCCCCTGCGTCAGGGCGATGTCCGTGGTCTCCAGCCCGGCCCGCTCGCCGCCGAACAACAACCCGACCGCCAGCCCAGACGCCCGGTCGTCATACAGCACCCGCGCCGCTTCGCGCGGGGTGCGCACCGGCATCCGCGTCTCCCGCGGCCGGGCGGTGGTCGAGAACACGGTGTTCAGGTCGGCGACGGCCTCGGCCACGCTGTCGAACACCTTCACGCCCTCCAGCACCCAGTCGGCGCCCGAAGCCGTGGCCCACGCCCGGTCCTGCGGCCAGCCGTCACGCGGCGAGACCAGCCTGAGTTCCGACAGACCGAAATTGGCCATCACCCGCGCCACGGCGCCGATGTTGTCGGCCAGCTGCGACTTGTCGAGAATTACTACCGGCGGCGCTTGTTCACTCAATTCCGCTCATCCCGGCGAAAGCCGGGACCCAGTCCTGTCCAGCTTGACGCCTGTGTGTCAGGACGACCGTCGTGCCGGTCGTCCAGGTCCGCCCATCCAAAGCACTGGGTCGCGGCTTTCGCCGGGATGAGCGGAAAAGAAAAGGTCGAACTCAGTCCTCGCCGTACATGGCCAGCCACGGATCGGCCGTCCCCGCCTCGACCTCGGCCACCTTCACCTTCGGCCAGCCGATCTCGTCGTCCGCCGAATCCCGCCAGGCGAGGATGTAGAGGTCGCGCAGTTCCGACGCGCCTGCCGCCAGCCGCTCGACCACGAAGGCCCCGCCCCGCGCGTCGCCCTCGCCGAATCCGCCGGCCTTTTCCAGCTGGTAGAAGGGCAGCACCCGCGCCAGCGTCGTCTTCAGATAGGCCGGAACCCGCGCCCGCAGGTCGAATCCGTCCAGCAGCGGCGCCGTCATCGCCGCCTCGACCATGTCCAGCCGCGCCACCCGCGCCGTGAACGCGCCCTCGAAGGCGCCGTGCGTCTGCCGCGAGGTGGTGAAGCCTTCGGGATTGGGCACGTCCCGCGACCAGCCGTTGTAGTGGATCGTCGTATGGTGCGGCTGCGCGCCGTCCCCGACGTAATGGCCCAGATACCCCATGTCGCGCAGGATCAGAGCCTCGCGCCGCAGCCGGTCCTCGCGGTACCAGGCCCGCTTGCCCGGATCGGTCTCGCGCGCCTCCGCGGCGTTCAGGACCCGCCAGGTGGCGAAGTCGCGCACCAGATGCTGATAGCCGTCCCAGATGGCGTAGGGCAGGTAGCCGGCGTCGTCGACATCGAGCCCGGCGACGGTCAGGGCCGCGTCATATTCGGATTTCAATCGCGGCAGGGCGTCGATCGACATGCCGCGTTCGTCCATCACCCGGCCCTGGTCGTCCATGTCGACGAAGTGGGCGGTGTCGCGCTCGCGGTCGTGCGGCTGGCCGGCGCCCTTGGTCCGGTCCGGCTCGCGCGCCAGTTCCCCGACCTCGGCCGCCGCGCCCGGCGTGCGCAGGAAGCCCGGCAGTTCGTCGGGCAGGGCCCGCACGGCGGCCATGCCGATCAGGCGGTGGCCGGTATTGCCCCAGGCGGAAACGGCGGCGGGAACGGTGACGACGGCCACGGCGCAGACGGCGGCGACGGCGAGGGCGAGGCGCTTCACGGGCGGACTCCTGAAGGGGCGACCGCCCGCCTTAACCCATCCCGCCGGCCGTCTCCAGCGGCGCCGCCTGTGGAAAACTACCGCTGTGTCCGCGCCCGGTTTCTTCTTGCCGGTATTTGCCCGGGGGGTCCGATCGACCCGCCCTTTGTCTTGACCTTAACGCTTTTTACCGCGGCAAACCCGGCGGTCTGTAGCGAGCCCAAACAGTCGACGGTGCGAATAGCTTTCATGGAAGTAAGCATCGCCTCAAGGCCCGGACAGTCTCCGAAACGAATACGGTCGATCCGTTGCCAGGAAAAGTAATCATCCGGGATGATCGACTGTCGCCCACCGTCGATCATCCACCGGATGACCGGACAGGGGGTCGCAGCTGATCTCAAATGGCTGGAAATCGACACATTCCGACGGCAAAAGCCCGCTCGCCGGACGCGTCAGGGGCCGGTGTCTTCGTGAGTCGAATTCATGCTCGGCGCCGCCGCTGCACTCGCCCTCGTCTGGGCCATGGCCTTTCCTGCCGTCACCACCGCCGCCGCCGATCCGGTCTCGTACGAGTCCGCCGTCGCGACCGGACTGGGCGCGGAATCAACGGCCCCTGCAGACGATGGTTCCGACAGCGGCGCGGCGGCCCTGACCGCCGAACAGCAGGCCCTGATGGCCGAAGAGGCCGACTGGACCGCCCGGGTCAATCTCTACCATGCCGGCGGGGGCGGAGCGACGGGCAACGACAGCCTCGGCTGCCGGCCGATCCCGATGCGCACCATGGCCGTCGACCCCCGCTACATCCCGCGCCGCACCCGGCTGTTCATCCCCGAGACGGTCGGCATGCGGATGCCCGACGGCACGCTGCACGACGGCTACTGGTACGCCTCGGACACCGGCGGCGCCATCAAGGGTCAGAAGATCGACCTCTACACCGGCCACGGCCGCGGCTCGATGCGCCCGGCCATGCGCTTCAACCAGAAGCGGCTGACCCTCGTCGACGCGGGCCGTTTCGAGGGCTGCCCCCCGTCGTGGGACGCCCAGCCCAGCCAGACCCTGATGGCCTCGGCCTCCACCGGCGTCGGCTCCCGCTAGACCTCCGTGGCGGCCCGGCCTGCTGACCGACTATCGTTCGACGAAATCAGGTTTACCTCCTCCTGATCGAGGGAGCGATCCCATCAGGTTCGCCAGCCTGCTCGCCTTCCAGGACCCGGGCGACCGCTGACAGTCAGAACCGGCGCTTGCCGCTGACCGTCTCGAAGAACATCCGCCAGTCGCCCATCAGGCTCCACAACGGGTACCGGAAGGTGGCCGGCCGGTTCTTCTCGAAGAAGAAATGCCCCACCCAGGCGAAGCCGTATCCGATCACGGGCATGGCCAGCAGCCACCACGGATTGAGCGTCACGATCGCCGCCGCCAAGGCCAGCAGCACCAGCCCCGAGCCGATCACATGGATGCGCCGGCACGTCCGGTTGGAGTGCTCGTGGATGTAGTACGGATAGAAGGCCTCGAACGAGGCGAAGCGTTCGCCCGCCGGCTCTTGCGTGGTCATCCGGGGACGATGACTCGCCGCGCCGCCGCGGGCAAGCCGGCGAACTCCGGGCCGGCGGCCTAGCCCGGGCGGCCGTCCGGCTGGCGCGTTTCGCTTTCGGGCCATGGCGTGAAGACGTCGTCGATGACGTTCTCCACCCGCGCCGACTTCAGCGCCGCGGTGACGGCGACGATGGTCAGGACGGCGAAGACGGCGAAGGTCAGCAAGGTGAGGGCGATGCTCGTCATGATAAAATCTCCGGCAAGGTCAGGATCCGCCCGCGGCCGTCCGGCGGCGGGCATGCGGTGCTCGTCCCTGTCCCGGCGCAGGCCGGAACAGGGCTCAGACCCTTCGGATCAGACGCAGGGGCCGACGGCCCCGAAGTTGCAGTCGCCGGTACATGCAAGATATATCGGCCGGCAGTGCAAGGAAGTCAAACCGCTGCGACCTTCCGCGCACCCATCTGTGCAGTCAAAGTGAAATAGTCGGAAGATTTCGGGCCCGCACGGTTGCGCCGCTGCTTAGGTTTGACTTGGCCGCTGCGCCTTGGGCGGCAGTTCGAACCAGCTGGCGAAGCGCAGGAAGGCCGCCGGATCGCCCTCGATGCGCAGCAGCTCGCGCGCCAGGGCCGCCGTCTCCGACGGGTCGCAGTAGATCACGGCCGCGATCGCCTCGGCCGGCGCCTCGACCACCGCCGAGGCCCCCTCCGGCGCCATCCGCTCGACGGTCAGCACGCGGTCGGCGACGCAGACCCGAAAGACCGTCTCGCCGAAGCGGAAGCCGACCGCCATCAGGGCGTCGCCGGCCCTCGCCGGATCGAACATGGCGCGCAGCGACAGCATCATCGACACGGGGCTGAGCGGCAGGGTCGGGTCGTGGTCCGGCGAGCGCGCCGCCCATCGGCCCAGGCTAAGGATAACCGGCTCGGCTTCGTAACCCCAGGGCGTCAGCTCATAGACCTGCACCGAAGCCGGCGGCGGCAGCTTGCGGCGCACCAGTACGCCGGCGGCCTCCAGCCCCTCCAGCCTCTGGGTCAGCACATTGGCGCTCAGGCCGGGCAGGCTGGCGCGAAGCTCCCCGAACCGGCGCGCGCCCAGCATCAACTCGCGTACCACCAGCAGGGCCCAGCGCTCGCCGAGAATCTCGAGCCCAAGCGCCGTGCCGCAGGCGTCGTCGTAGCGACGGCCGTGGATGGTTACTTTTTCTAACTTCATAGTTGACTCTACTAACACACGGGCGCAGCGTCTCCAACGCCCAGCGACGGAGCCTCCGCCATGAGCGACAAGATCATCCCCTGCATCTGGTACGACGCCGGCCAGGCCCGCGCGGCCGCCGAGTTCTACGTTTCGCTGGGCCTGCCCGACAGCCGCGTCGACGAGGTCCAGGCCAGTCCCGCAGACAATCCCTCCAGCCCCGAGGGCGCCGAGCTGGTGGTCCAGTTCACCCTCGCTGGCCGTCCCTACCTCGCCCTGAACGGCGGCCCCCAATTCCCCCAGACCGAAGCCGTCTCCTTCATGATCCTGACCGACGACCAGGCCGAGACCGACCGTCTTTGGGACGCCATCGTCTCGAACGGCGGCCAGGACAGCATGTGCGGCTGGTGCAAGGACCGGTGGGGCGTCAGCTGGCAGATCACGCCGCGCCGCCTGATGGCCTTCCACGACGACCCGGACCCCGCCCGCGCCCGCGCTGCCTTCGGCGCCATGATGAACATGCGGAAGATCGACATCGCCGCCCTGGAAGCAGCCGCCGACGCCGCTTCCTGACTTCGCCTCGCCTGCCCCCAGCCCCGGCCGGCCGCGCCCCAGCGGGTCGGAACGGGTTCCACTCAAGAAGGAGACTGACCATGTCCTACATCACCGGCTTCCTCCTCCCCGTCCCTGCGGACAAGAAGGAGGCGTACATAGACTCCGCCCGCAAATCCTGGCCGCTGTTCCAGAAGTACGGCGCCATCGAACACGTCGAGGCCTGGGGCGAGGATGTCCCGCCCGGCAAGGTCACCGGCTTCGACCTGGCGGTGAAGAAGGAGCCCGAAGAGGAGGTCGTCTTCTCCTGGCTGCGCTGGCCCGACCGCGCCACGGCCGACAAATGCTTCGCCGAGATGATGAACGACCCGGACTTCGACGGCATGGAGATGCCATTCGACGGCAAGCGCATGATGTGGGGCGGCTTCGCCCCGATCTTCGAGGGCAAATAGGCCCCGGATGGAAAAAGGGCGGCTCCGTCGGAGCCGCCCTTGTCCATGTCAGCTGTCCAGGAAGCTGCGCAGCTTCCGCGACCGGCTCGGGTGCTTCAGCTTGCGCAGCGCCTTGGCCTCGATCTGGCGAATCCGTTCGCGGGTCACCGAGAACTGCTGTCCGACCTCTTCCAGGGTGTGGTCGGTATTCATGCCTATGCCAAAGCGCATGCGCAGCACCCGCTCCTCGCGCGGCGTCAGCGACGCCAGCACGCGGGTGGTGGTCTCGCGCAGGTTCGACTGGATGGCGGCGTCGATCGGCAGGACCGCGTTCTTGTCCTCGATGAAGTCCCCGAGGTGCGAGTCCTCCTCGTCCCCGATCGGGGTCTCGAGCGAGATCGGCTCCTTGGCGATCTTCAGCACCTTGCGCACCTTCTCCAGCGGCATGGCCAGCTTCTCGGCCAGCTCCTCCGGGGTCGGCTCGCGGCCGATCTCGTGCAGCATCTGGCGGCTGGTGCGGACGATCTTGTTGATCGTCTCGATCATGTGCACCGGGATGCGGATGGTGCGCGCCTGGTCGGCGATCGAGCGGGTGATGGCCTGGCGGATCCACCAGGTGGCGTAGGTCGAGAACTTGTAGCCGCGGCGGTACTCGAACTTGTCGACCGCCTTCATCAGGCCGATGTTGCCTTCCTGGATGAGGTCCAGGAACTGCAGGCCGCGGTTGGTGTATTTCTTGGCGATGGAGATGACGAGGCGCAGGTTGGCCTCGACCATTTCCTTCTTGGCCTGACGGGCTTCGCGCTCGCCCTTCTGCACCTTCTGGACGATGCGACGGTAGTCGTCGATCGGCAGGCCGGCCTCCGTGGCGACCGCCGCCACGTCGCCGCGGATCTGGGCGATCTGGGCGGACTCGTTCTCGCTGAACTTGGTCCAGCGCACGCCCATGGACTTGACGCCCTCGGCCCAGTTCGGGTCCAGCTCCTTGCCGAAATAGGCCTTGAGGAACTCGGGGCGGGAGATGCCGTAGCTGTCGGCGAGGCGCAGCAGCCGGCCTTCCAGCCCCATCAGCCGCTTGTTGATCGCATAGAGCTGCTCGACCAGCGCCTCGATGCGGTTGTTGTTCAGCTTCATGGTCTTCAGCCGGCCCGAGATGGCCGACGTCAGCTGGTCGTAGGACTTCTGGTCCTTGGCGTTGAGGGTCTCGCCCTTCAGCCGCGCCTCGACCAGCCGGTCCTGCAGCTTGCGGAAGCCGCCGAAGTCCGAGGCGATGGCGTCCAGGACCTCCATGACCCCGTCGCGCAGCTCCGCCTCCAGCGCCGAGATCGACATCCCGCCGCCGTCGTCGAAGTCCTCGTCCTCTTCGTCTTCTTCCTTGTCCCCGTCGGTCTGCTGGGCCTGGGCGGCCTCCTTGGCCTCCGGCGAGCCGGGGACGGGCTGTTGCGGCTGGTTGTGCGGCAGGGAGGCCGGGTTCAGCACGCCATAGGTGGCGTCGAGGTCGATGACCTCCCGCAGCAGGATGCGGTTGTTGGCCAGTTCGTCGCGCCACACCATGATGGCCTCGAAGGTCAGGGCGCTCTCGCACAGACCCGAGATCATGGCGTCGCGGCCGGCCTCGATGCGCTTGGCGATGGCGATTTCGCCCTCGCGGCTCAGCAGTTCGACCGACCCCATTTCGCGCAGATACATGCGCACAGGGTCGTCGGTGCG
>JADGMZ010000007.1:0-1178 GCA_015234495.1 Brevundimonas sp.
GCCATCCCGTACCCTGTCATCCCGACACTTCGGGCGTCATTCCGACACTCCCGGTCAGGCCGGAATCGTCACCCGACCCGCCCTGCGTCCGCTTCTGACGCAGGCCCGTGCATACTGGTGAAATGCCCGCCGGGCCTGGTCTTTGACACACTGAAACACCCTGCCGCCGCCGCCCAGGCGCGGCGATCCCCGGATCGGGCCGGGCATTCAAATGTTCATGAAGCGACAGCCCGCATTTTTCAGTGCGAACCCTGCCATCCCGTACCCTTCGTCAGGGTCAACCCAGCGGCTTGACCCGGTTCACGTGGCCCATCTTGCGGCCCGGCCGGGCCTCGGCCTTGCCATAGAGGTGCAGCCGGGCGTCGGGCTTGCCGGAGAGGGCCTTCCACTGCTCGACCTCGTCGCCGAGCAGGTTGGTCATCTCGACGCGGGCGTGGGCCGCCGTCGGGCCCAGCGGCCAGCCCGCGATGGCGCGGATATGCTGCTCGAACTGGTCGCAGGCGCAACCGTCCTGGGTCCAGTGGCCGGTGTTGTGGACCCGCGGCGCGATCTCGTTGACCAGAAGTCGGCTCTCGCCGAGATCGAACAGCTCGACCCCGAGCACGCCGACATAGTCGAGGCCTTCCAGAATGGACGTGGCGATGGCCCTGGCCCGCTTCTCCGTCCTCGCATCGATGGCGGCGGGGGCGCGGGTGGTCTTCAGAACGCCGCCCTGGTGGACGTTCTCGCCCAGCGGATACACCGTGACCGCGCCGTCCCGGCCACGCGCGGCGATGACGGACAGTTCGCGGGTGAAATCGGCGCTGGCCTCGAGGATGGCCGGCCGTTCCCCGACGGCATGCCAGGCGTCGGCGGCCATCTTCGCCGAGCGGATCCAGACCTGGCCCTTGCCGTCATAGCCCTCGCGGCGCGTCTTCAGCAGGGCCGGCGTCCCCAGCCGCTCCAGCCCGGCCACAAGGTCATCGAGGCTGTCGATGGCGGCGAAGTCCACGGTGGTCGCGCCGACCCCGTTCAGGAAGGTCTTCTCCTCGACCCGGTCCTGCGCCACGGCCAGGGCCTTGGGACCGGGCGCGACGAGAGCGCCGCCCTCGGCCAGGGTGGCCACCGAAGCGGCGGGCACGTTCTCAAACTCGAAGGTCACCGCCTGCGCCACCCGGCCCAGCACGGTGAGGGCGGTG
>JADGMZ010000007.1:1188-8665 GCA_015234495.1 Brevundimonas sp.
CGACCTGGCCCTGGGACACCCGGCCGGCGGGGCTGTTCTCCTCCGGATCGAGGATGACGACGTTGAAGCCCAGCCGCGAGGCCGCCTGGCTGAGCATCCGCCCGAGTTGGCCGCCGCCGAGGATGCCGATCGTCGATCCGGGGGGAAGCGGCGTCACTCAGTCCTCGACCGTCTCGTGCACCGCTTCGGTCTGGGCCTCGCGGAAGGCGGCCAGCCGTCCGGCCAGCGTCTCGTCCGAAAGGGCCAGAATCTGCGCCGCGAGGATGCCGGCATTCTTCGCCCCCGGCTCGCCGATGGCCAGGGTGGCCACCGGGACGCCGCCGGGCATCTGGGCGATCGACAGCAGGCTGTCCATGCCCTTGAGGGCCTTCGATTCGACCGGCACGCCGAGCACCGGCAGCTCGGTCATCGAGGCGGCCATGCCCGGCAGGTGGGCCGCGCCGCCCGCGCCGGCGATGATCACCCTGTAGCCCGCAGCCCGCGCGCCGCTGGCGAAGTCGAACAGCCGTCTGGGGGTGCGGTGGGCGCTGACAACCTTGGCGTCCCAGGCCACGCCCAGCCGGTCCAGCGCGTCGGCGGCGTGCTTCATCGTCGGCCAGTCCGAGCGGCTGCCCATGATGATCGCCACAGGAGGCGTTCCGGTCGTCATGAGTCGCAGCCCTTTCCGACGAAAGCGGCGCGATACAGGACTCGCGTTGCGCCCGCAACCGACGGCGTTAGGCTTGGCCCCGGCCGAGGCGGGGTGAGTCGCCGGCCGGGGAGCCTAATTCTTCAGTGACCGACGCGGCCGTCATCGACCCCAACGCCGAGATCGAGCGGCTGCGCGCCGAGGTCGAGGCCCTGCGCCGCCGGGCCGAGGCGGCCGAGGCGGCGGCCGACCACGACGTGCTGACGCCGGCCCTGAACCGGCGCGGCTTCGTCGCCGCGATGAAGAGCGCCATGGCCTTCTGCCAGCGCCATGAGGTGCCGGCGGTGTTGCTGTACCTCGACCTCGACGGCTTCAAGGGCGTCAACGACAGCCTCGGCCACGCCGCCGGCGACGCCGCCCTGATCCACGTCGCCGAGATGATGCGCGCCAATCTGCGCGAGTCCGACGCGGTCGGCCGGCTGGGCGGCGACGAGTTCGGCCTGCTGATGCTCAGCGCCGGGCTGGATGAGGGTCGTGAAAAGGCGCGTCGCCTGGCCGCGGCCCTCGAGGAGGAGCCGTTCGAATGGGAAGGGCGGTCCGCCGGCCTGGGCGGCTCGTTCGGCGTCCGCGCCTTCGCCGGTCATACCGATCCGGAAGTCTGGCTGGCCGAGGCGGACGCGGCGATGTGGGTCAGGAAGAAGGGCCGATGAGCCTCAGGCGATGATATCCGGCAGGACGATCGCCTCGATCTTCACGATCTCGTCGCGCAGGGTCAGCTTCTTGCGCTTCAGCCGGGCGATCATCAGCTGGTCCGGCACCGGCATGCAGCCCAGGGCCTCGATCGAGGCGTCGAGGTCGGCGTGCTCCTGCTGCAGCTGTTTCAGCCGGGCGTGAAGCGCCTGTTCTTCCTCGCTCAGAATCGGATCGTCGTCGTTCATTGGTCGGCCCCGGACGCGGGCTTATAGCGCGCGCCGGGTCACGCCGGAAGCCGCCCGGCCAGCTCGGTCAGCCCCGCCCGCGGCGTGGTCGGCGACCAGCGCCGCGCCACCGTCACAAGGGCCTCCAGCACCGGCCGCGGCGGGCCGTCCGGCCCGGGCGTCAGGGCCTCCAGCGCGACCAGCAGGCGACGCTCGGCGTCCAGCTCGGCGGCCTTGACCTGGGTCCGCACCGCCTCGCGGTCGTCGTCTTCCAGGTCGGGGTTGCGACGCTTCAGCGACCGACGAACGGCCCGCAAGGGGGCGATGGCCGCCTCCTGCCAGGCGCGGGCGATGTCGCAGGCGGCCTCGACAGCGTCGGCGTCGGTCGCCCGGCCCGTCCGCGCCGCCCAGGCTGCCCACAGCAGCAGCGGCGCATTCTGGCCGGCGGCGTCCTGCAGATGCAGGCAGGTTTCGGCGACGCCCTCGGCCGCCCAGGCGCCGACCGCCCAGTCCCACAGGTCGCTCATTCGGCCGCCGGCCCCTTCATGCCCGCCCAGCGGCGGACGCCGGCCCATTCCAGCCCGAACAGGTCGAGGGCCCGGCCGACGGACTGGTCGACCATCTCCTCGATCGAGGCCGGGCGGGCATAGAGGGCGGGCAGGGGCGGGGCGATCACGGCGCCCATCTCCGTCAGCGCCGTCATGGTGCGCAGATGGCCGAGATGCAGCGGCGTCTCACGCACCATCATCACCAGCCGGCGACGTTCCTTCAGGGTGACGTCGGCGGCCCGGGTCAGCAGGGTCGAGGTCACGCCGGTGGCGATCTCGCTCATGGTCCTGACCGAGCAGGGCGCGACGATCATCCCCAGGGTCCGGAATGAGCCGGAGGAGATCGAGGCGCCGACGTCGTTCAGACGGTGCGTCACGTCGGCGCGGGCGGACAGATCGTCGGGCGACAGATCCGTCTCCTGCGACAGCGTCAACAGGGCGGCCCGGGTGACCACGAGGTGGGTTTCCACGCCCAGTTCGCGCAGCGCCTCGAGCGTGCGGACGCCATAAGCTGCGCCGGACGCACCGGAAATTCCGACGACCATGCGCCTGGGCGACGACGGGGACGGATTGCGCACGGCGGCGTTCACATCATCGGCCATATTCGGGTCCATGATCCGCGGGTCCGGCGGGCCGGCGCCCTCACCGCAAAGTGATTCCACAGCCGGTCGAGCCGGGCGCTCAATCTAGTGGTCCCTTAGACATGGAGGCGCAAGCCATGACCATCGAAGCTCGTATCCGCGAACTGGGAAACCGTCATCGCAATCTGGATGAGACCATCCGGAGGGAAATGACGCACCCGGCGGCGGACCCGCTTCGCGTCAGGGAGCTCAAGCAGCAGAAGCTCCGACTCAAGGAACAGATCACCAGTCTGGAGACGCGGACCCACTAGCCGCGCCTCCCGAACGAAAGGACGACGGCCCCGGAGAGCGATCTCCGGGGCCGTTTTCCTCAGTCCTTCTTGCCGAACACCGATTCGGCGGTCGGCTCGGCGCCGCGCCGCTCGCGCGCCTCGGGAACGAACTCGGGCTCGGCCTCTTCGGCGGCGGGCGCCTCGCCGTCGGCGGGCTGGAGCGTGGCTCCGCCGCGCTTGGCGTCGTCCTTGGCCTTCTTCTCGGCGGCCTTCTTGACCAGTTCGTCCAGCGCCAGCTGGCCGACCAGGCCGAGCGTGACCGGGTCCACAGGCTTGATGTTGGCGCTGTTCCAGTGGGTGCGGTTGCGCACGCTCTCGATGGTCGACTTGGTGGTGCCCAGCAGCTTGGCGATCTGGGCGTCGGTCACCTCGGGGTGGTTGCGCACGAACCAGGCGATGGCGTCGGGGCGGTCCTGGCGGCGCGACACCGGCGTATATTTCGGCGCCGGCTTGGCCGACTTCAGCAACTCGGCGTGGCGGCTGACCACGGCCTTCATGCGATAGCTGGAATCGTCCTGGGCCCGATCCAGCTCCTCGCGGGTCAGCTGGCCGTTGACCAGCGGGTCGGCGCCGCGGATGTCGCGCGCCACGTCGCCGTCGGCGATGCCGCGCACCTCCAGCGGATGCAGGCCGCAGAAGTCGGCGATCTGCTCGAAGGTGAGGGAGGTGTTGTCGACCAGCCAGACCGCGGTGGCCTTGGGCATCAGGATGTCGGTCATGAGCGTCTTGCTTCTGTTATGGAGGCCGCCGCGGCGGGTTCCGGATACGACGGCGCCCGACCTTTCGGCCGGGCGCGTATGTCGCCGATATAAGCCCATTCGCGACAAAAGAAAACGAAACCCGACATCGCCATACAGCCAAGGTTCATCCACGCTGGCGAACAGTGTGCTCATCGACGCGTTGTGCGTCACAGGAACCCAATGGGAGGGACCCATGCTGATAGAAGCTCTCGCCGCCGTGACGATGCTCTCGGGCGGCGTTTCGCAGGAAGCCGCGCCCTACGCCCCCGGCGGACAGCAGCGTGTCGCGCCGCGCGGCGACTATCGCGACAGCTGCAGCAGCGAATACGTCAACCGCGGCCGGCTCTACGCCGACTGCCGCGACCGGCGCGGCAATATCCGCGGCACCTCGATCGAGCTGAACCGCTGCACGGCCCATGAGATCCGCAACGACGACGGCCGGCTGGTCTGCGGCCCGTTCCGTGGCGACTATGAGGATCGACCGGGTCGTGACCGGCCGGATCGGCCCGGTCCGGATCGTCCGGACAACGGCGGCGGCTGGGGCGGGGGTCGTGAGGAGATCACCGTCTATCGCGACGCCCTCTACCGCGGCGCCTCGACGACCTTCCGCGGCGACATGGCCAACCTGCGCAACTCCGGCTTCAACGACGTGATCAGCTCGATGCGTTTCCGCGGAACCTGGGAAGTCTGCACCGACGCCTATTTCCGCGGCACGTGCCGGACGTTCAGCGATGACGTCTGGAACCTGGAGCAGCACGGCCTGAACGACCGTATCTCCTCGCTTCGCCCGGTCCGCCGCGGCGGACGCCGGTAGGCTTCAGGCCGTCAGCACGATCTTACCGACGTGGCCGCCCGCCTCGAGCCTGAGGTGGGCGGCCGAAGCCTGTTGAAGCGGGAAGGTCGTGTCGACCGGCGGCCGCAACCGGCCCGCCGCCACCCAGGGCCAGGCCGTCGCCTCGACCGCCGCGATCAGCCGCGCCTTCTCGTCGGCGGGCCGGGCGCGCAGGGTCGAGCCGGTAAGCACGATCCGCTTCATCATGAGACGGCCGAGATCGATCTCGGCGCGGCCGCCCGACTGGGTGGCGATCACGGCCCAGCGGCCGAACGGCTTCAGCGCCGCCTGGTTGAGCGCCGCATAGTCCGCGCCGACCATGTCCAGGACCACGTCGGCGCCGCCGAAGGCGCGGATTTCCGCCTCCAGATCGTCGGCGCGGGCGTCGAGACTGAGGTCGGCGCCGATGGCCGCCGCCGCCCGGGCCTTGTCCGCTCCGCGCGAGGTGGCGATCACACGGGCGCCGGCGGCGCGGGCCATCTGTATCGCCGTCACCCCGATGCCGCTGGTCGCACCGTGGACGAGCAGGGTCTCGCCGGGTTTCAGGGCGCCGTCCTCGAAGACGTTGGCGAAGACGGTGCAGACGGTCTCGGGCAGGGCGGCGGCGTCGATGAAGTCGAGATCGTCGGGAATGGGGAGGGTGTGGCGCGCATCGACCACGGCGAGATCGGCATAGCCGCCGCCGCCGAGCAGGGCGCAGACCCGGTCGCGGGTCCTCCAGCGTTCCACGCCCTCGCCGATCTGGTCGACCTCACCGGCGACCTCAAGGCCGAGGATGTCCGAGGCGCCGGGCGGCGGCGGGTAGCGTCCCTGCCGCTGCAGCAGGTCGGGACGGTTCACGCCCGCGGCGCGGACGCGGATGCGGATCTGGCCGGGTCCGGCGACCGGATCGGGCCGCTCGACCAGCGTCAGCGCCTCGGCCGGACCCGATCCACCCGTGATTTCGACAGCCCGCATGGCCTAACCTGTCCTTGCAATCGTCCCGCTCCGGGCGTTCAGATAGGCGCTTGCCTGCGGATTGGCCAAGAAGGAGGCGGTGATGTTCGAGGACCTGGAGCCCCGTCCGGCGCGGGGAGCGCCCCTGATCGCCCTGACGCGTGAGGACCTCGACGGCTATTCCGTCGAGGACCTGAAGGAGCGCATCGCCGGACTGGAGGCCGAGATCGCGCGGGCCAGGACGGCCATCGAGGGCAAGTCCTCCCAGCGCAACGCCGCCGACGCGATGTTCAACTTCCGCCCCTAACCCTCTGTTGGCATGGCCGTTGCAGACGGTTCATGCACCGCGCGAAACCGTGCCGGTCGTGTTACGGATGCGCCTTGCCCATGAGTTTGACCGAGTCGATGCCCAGCGACGACCTGACCCCCACTCGCGGACGCGACCGCGCGGCCGTCGTCGACGACTTCGCCCGTTCGGAGCTGTTCGACCGCACCTTCCGCGAGGGGATGGAACTGGTCGAGGAGACCGCGGCCTATCTGGACGGCGACGGGCGGCGCGAATCCAAGCTGCTGTCGCGCGCCACGGCCCTGGCCTACGCCGGCGAGAGCATGAAGCTGACCACCCGGCTGATGCAGATCGCCTCCTGGCTGCTGGTGCAGCGGGCGGTGCGCGAGGGCGACATGACCGCGGCGGCGGCGTGTGAGCCGCGCTACCGGCTGGCCGACCGCAAGATCGAGACGGAGCCGACTCATCCGGAACTGCCGATCGCGCTGATCGAATATCTGGTCCGCACCGACAAGCTGTATGACCGCGCCCTGCACCTCGATCGCCGCATGTACCTGGACGCGCCCGAGGAAGAGGCGGTCAATCCGGTGCAGAGCCAGCTGGAGCGGCTGGCGGCGGCGTTCGGGAACTGAGGCCTACGGGCCGACGTCGTCGGCGTCGCGGCCGCGGCCATCGTCGACCGGCTTGGGCAGGCTGACCGCGATGCCGAGGGCCTCGGCGAGCTTTTCGTCCCGGCTGTAGACGTCCTCGCGGAAGGCGACGCGGCCCTGGCCGTCGACGAAGGCGGTCCAATAGAGCAGCCGGACGGTGATCTCGCGGCCGGTCTGGATGCGCTTGGTCTCCCGGGTGTCCTGCGCCTGATCGAATGCGGCGAGGAGCGTCGGGTCCGGCGCAAGCAGCAGGCGGGCGAACTCGACGGCGTCCTGCACCCGGACGCAGCCGTGACTGCGCTGGCGCATGGCCAGGTTGAAGGCCGACTTGGTCGGGGTGTCGTGCAGGAAGATGGCGTAGCTGTCGCGCAGCTCGAATTTCACATAGCCCAGGGCGGCGGTGGGGCCGGCGCGCTGAATGACCATGCCGTTCGACATGTACATGTTGTTGGCCGCCAGATAGCCGGGACCCTTGGGCAGGATCTCGTTCCGGGCGATGGAGGCGGGCACGTACCACGGCGGATTGGCCACCACCGAGGCGAACTGCTTTTCGAGGCTGGGGGTCTGGTTGGCGGCCGAGCCGACCACCACGCGGTTCGAGTGAACCGGCTTGCCGTCCTTCCAGTAGACCATGATGGCGGCGGCGGTGTTGACCTCGATGCGCTCGGGCGCGAGGTCGCGCTTGAGCCAGCGACGGCGTTCCAGATTGAGCGCGATCTGGCGGGCGCGGTCCTCGGACGAGGCCGACAGGGAGCGCTGGGTGCCCGTGCCGATGCGGCCGTCGGCCGCGAGACCGTGGCGAACCTGGAAGCCCTTGACCGCCTCCTCCAGCTCGGGGCCGTAGAAGCTGCCCATGCCGGACAGCCGGGCGCCGGCCTCGCTGGACAGGTCGCCCTCGGCGACCAGCCGCTCGATCAGCACCGGGATGCGCGGGTCGCTCGTACCCGGCTCGATGGTCGGGCCCTGACGGAACACCGGCCAGCTGCGGCCGTCGCGGATCATCCGGCGATAGCGCACATAGCCGGCC
>JADGMZ010000008.1 GCA_015234495.1 Brevundimonas sp.
CGGCCAGATCGCCGACCGCACCGTGCAGCGCCAGGGCGACGACCGCATCCGCTACGCCTATACGCCGCAGGCCATGAACGCGATGGCGTCGAACGCCGTCAGCCAGTCGATCGAGGTCGTGCGCCGCCGTCTGGACGCCAGCGGCACCAAGGAAATCAACCCGACCCGCCAGGGAACCGACCGGATCGTCATCCAGGCCCCGGGCGAGAGCGATCCGGCCGAGCTGGAGCGGCTGATCGGCAAGACGGCGCAGCTGACCTTCCAGATGGTCGACGTCGAGAATTCGATCCAGGAGGCCCTGGCCGGCTTCCCGCCGCCGGACGCGATGATCGTGCCCGACGCCGCCGGCAATCCCTATCTGGTCAAGAAGCGCATCCTGGTCTCGGGCGAGAACCTGACCCGGGCGGAGGTGACCACCGACCAGAACCGCCAGACCGCCATCGGCTTCCGCTTCGACGGGGCCGGAGCGCGCCGCTTCGGCGAGGCCACGGCGGCCAATATCGGCAAGCCCTTCGCCATCATCCTCGACGGGGTGGTGATCTCGGCCCCGCGGATCAACACCGCCATCACCGGCGGTTCGGGCATCATCGAGGGCAGCTTCACCATCCAGGAAGCCTCGGAGATGGTGAACCTGCTGAACGGCGGGGCCCTGCCGGCGCCGCTGAAGGTCGAGGAGCGCCGCACGGTGACCGCCGAGCTGGGCGCCGACGCCGTCGCCGCGGGCGCCGTGTCGACCGCCATCGGCGCAGTGATCATCGTGGTCTTCATGCTGCTGTCCTACGGCTTCCTGTTCGGCGGCATCTCGATCATCGGCCTGGTGCTGAACGGCCTGCTGATCATCGCCGCCATGTCGATGACGGGGGCGGCCCTGACCCTGCCCGGCATCGCCGGCCTGGTGCTAACCTTCGCCGTGGCGGTGGACGCCAACGTGCTGATCTATGAGCGGATGCGCGACGAGGCCCGGGCCGGACGCTCGGTCATCGCCTCGCTCGACGCCGGCTTCAACAAGGCCATGGGCACCATCATCGACGCCAACCTGACGACCCTGGTGGCGGCGCTGATCATGTTCATCTTCGGGGCCGGGCCGGTGCGCGGCTTCGCCTGGACGCTGACCATCGGCGTCTTCACCTCGATGCTGTCGGCCGTCCTGGTCGCGCAGGTCGGACTGGCCTGGTGGCTGAAGACCGCCAAGCCCAAGAAACTGCCGATCGCGGAGTGATGGCGATGCGTGGATGGCCCCTCATCAAACTGCTGCCGACCAAGACGAATTTCAAATTCGTCCGGTTCGCCAAATTCTTCGGCATCCTGTCGGCGGTGCTGTGCGTCGCGTCGATCATCGGCTGCTTCTATCCCGGCCTGAACATGGGCATCGACTTCCGCGGCGGCGCCTCGATCGAGGTGTCCAAGCCGGCGGGGCAGGTGATCGCGCTGGATGAGCTGCGCGCCGCGGTCGGCGAGGTCGGCCTGGGCGACGTCGGGGTGCAGGGCATCGCCCGGCGCGGCACCGACGTGAACGACGGCTCGACCGCCATCGTCCGCTTCCAGATCCCCGAGGGCCGCGACCAGTCGCAGGTCGTCCAGCAGGTCGAAACGGCCATCACCGAGGCAGTCGGCGAGGTCAATTATTCGGGCGTGGCCGTGGTCGGCTCCAAGGTGTCGGGCGAGCTGTTCATGTCCGGCCTGATGGCGCTGGGCCTCGCGATCGTGCTGATGTTCGTCTACATCTGGTTCCGGTTCGAGCCGCAGTTCGGCTTCGGCGCGATCGTCGGCCTGGTGCACGACGTGATTCTGGTGTTCGGCCTGATCGTGATCATGCGGCTGGAGTTCAGCCTCAATATGGTCGCGGCCATCCTGACCGTCATCGGCTATTCGATGAACGACACCGTCGTGGTGTTCGACCGCCTGCGCGAGAACCTGCGCAAGTACAAGACCATGCCGCTGCGCGAGGTGATCGACCTGTCGATCAACGAGACCCTGTCGCGGACCATCATCACCGGCGTGACGGCGATCATGGTGCTGGCGGCCCTGGCGGTGTTCGGCGGCGAGGCCCTGTTCGGCTTCTCCGTGGCCCTGATGTTCGGCATCATCGTCGGCACCTATTCGTCGATCTACGTCGGCGCGCCGGTGATCCTGCTGTGGGGCGTCAAACGGGGCGGCGGTTCGTCGGACGAGGCCGAGCCGATCAAGTTCGGCATGGCCAGCCGGCCGTAGGGCCGGGCCGCCCCCGCCCTGTAAGCGGGGAGGGACCCGCCGGGCCCGGTCACGGGGGGCCGCCCCCACCCCGTCGTCGCTTCGCGCCGACGACCCTCCCCGGGACGGGGAGGGAGATGGGCATGGGGCCGTCCCCGCCCCGTCGTCGCTTCGCGCCGACGACCCTCCCCGGGACGGGGAGGGAGATGGTATGGTCGTGCTTCAACGATTCTGGCCCGGGGAGGGGCGATCGAGATGTTCGGCAAGCTGCTGACGAGTTTCCGCACCACCATCCTGCTCAGCCTCGTGCTGGCGGGGGTGATGATCTACGCCTTCGGCAGCACCGCGCCGGGCGGGTTCGACGCCCTCTTCTGGCAGGCGGTGTTCCGCTGGACACACGTGTTCGCGGGCATCCTGTGGATCGGCCTGCTGTGGTATTTCAACTTCGTCCAGATCCGGGTCATGCCGTCGATCCCGGCCGAGCTGAAGCCGGCGATCGGCAAGCATATCGCGCCGGAAGCCCTGTTCTGGTTCCGCTGGTCGGCGCTGGCGACCGTGGTGGCGGGCCTGGCGGTGATGTTCGCCCGCGGGCACGCCTACGCCATGGAGGTGCTCAGCTTCGGCCTGGCGCAGGGACTGACCGAGGACCAGAAGGGCTTCACCCTGATGGGCATCGGCGTGTGGCTGGCCATCGTCATGTTCCTCAATGTCTGGGGCGTGATCTGGCCGAACCAGAAGCGGGCCCTCGGCATCGTCGCGGTCGAGGACGACGCCAAGGCGCGGGCCGCGCGCACGGCCATGCTGGCCAGCCGCATCAACATGCTGCTGTCGCTGCCGATGCTGACCTCGATGGCGATGTACCAGACGCTGTTCGGCTGACGGGCGATGCATGGCCCCGACGCCGGTCTGAGCCGTCTTGCTTTCGCTGCGCTCGTCGCCGGCCTGGGCGTTCTGCTGGCAGCTGTCGTCTGGGGCGGGTCGGTCTATCCTGGCTATGACCACGCGCGCCAGTTCATGAGCGAGCTGGGCGCGACGGGCGTCCTCACCGGGGCGCGGGTCAGCAACTGGGGCTTCGTCCCGAATGGCGTGCTGGTAACCGTCTTCGGCCTTCTGGCCGCCTGGATACTGCGCCGCAGCGCGCTCGCGGTCGTGGCCTGCCTGCTGCTGGCCGCCAACGGAGTCGGTATGGCGGGCGCCGGCGTCCATCCCTGCGACTTCGAGTGCAGCCGGTCCGACCCTTCCGCGGCGGCCCTTCTGCACGACCTGTTCGGCGGTCTCGGCTACCTGTGCGCCATCGTCGGCGTGGGCCTGGCCTCGTTGTGGGCCCGGAAAAGCGATGCGCCGTGGCTGGCGCCGCTCGGGGTCGTCGTCCTGATCCTCAGCGTCATCGGCTTCTACGGGGTCGTCGCCGAGGTCGAATTGATGGGGCTTTTCCAGCGCGCCATGGAGACGGCGGTGGCCATTTTCATGCTGGCCTTCGGCTGGGCGCTGATGAAAGGCCTTCGGGCCTCCCGCCCATGAGCGACATCGATCTGGACGGGGACGTACGCCAGTCTGATCCCGACCGCTGGCTGTCCAGCCGGTTCGTCGTCGACCCCGCGGCGCGGGCCGATCTGATCGCCCTCTATGCCTTCGAGGCCGAACTGCTGGCCATACCGACGCGCGTGACCCAGCCGTTGATGGCCGAGATGCGCTACGTCTGGTGGCGCGAGCAGATGGACGGGGTGTTCGCCGGCGTGGCGCGTAAGGGCCATCCGGTGCTGGAGGCCTTGACCGATGTGGTCGGGCGACGCGGGCTGGAGCCTGCGCCGTTCGAGGCCCTGATCGAGGCCCATGTCGGGCGGGTGCACGGCGAGGCGCATGATGTGGACGCCTTCTATGTCGGGCCGATGCAGGCGGCGGCGCGGATACTGGCCGGGCCGGGGCATGAGGCGGAGGTCGCCCCGGCCGGACGGGTGTGGGGTCTGGCGCAAACCGGGCGGTTCGATGAGGCCCGGGCCGGGCTCGGCGAGGCCGCGAAAGCGGCGCGGCGCCTGCCGGTCAAGGCCTTTCCCGCCGTGTTGCCCGCGGCCCTGGCCCGACGGCCCGAGGCGGGGCCCCTGGAGAAGCGGCTGCGGCTGACCTGGGCGGCCTCCCGCGGGCGGCTGTAGGGGGCCGGATCCTCGACGCTTTGCGAAGCGGCCCGGCGCGGGCCATATGACCGCCATGGCGAGACTGGGTGAGCGAGCGGGACGAAGGGGCGATGCGGTCGCCAAGGCGGCGCAGGGCGCGCCGCCGGTCGATCCCCCGAAGGGTCCGCCGACCAGCCGGGCGCTGCTGGATCTGATGCGGCTGATGCGTCGCTCGAATGCGCCTCAGTTGCCGCTGCGCCTGACCGCCGCGATCGGCATGACCCTGGGCGGCAAGGCGCTGGGCGTGCTGGCGCCGCTGGTGCTGGGGGCCGCGGTCAACCGGCTGGCGGCGGGGCAGGGCACGGGCGTGGCCCTCGCCTGGGGCTTTGGCGGGTTCGCCGTCGGCTGGGCGCTGGTGCGGCTGCTGGCGGCGGTGGCGCCCAACGCCTCGGACGTGGTGTTCGCCCCGGTGCGGGCGGCGGCGCAGCGCACCGCGGCGGCCGAGACCTTCGCCCACGCGCTGAGCCTGTCGCTGGACTTCCACCAGACCAAACGGTCCGGAGCCCTGTCGCGGACCATGGACCGGGGGTCGCGGGCGGTCGACTTCCTGCTGCGCATCCTCGCCTTCAACCTGATCCCGACAGGAGTCGAACTGGTGCTGGCGGCGGGGGTGCTGGCGGGCAAGTACGACTGGCGCTTCGGGGCCGTGGCCCTGGCCGTGGTGGCGATCTACGCCGTCAGCACCTTCGCCCTGTCGAACTGGCGGATCGAACACCGCCGCGAGATGAACACCGCCGACACCCAGGCGGCCGGCGTCTCGGTCGACGCCCTGCTGAACTATGAGACGGTGAAGTCGTTCGGGGCCGAGGCGCGGGCGGCGCGGGCCTATGACATGGCGCTGGGCGACTACACGCGGGCGGCGCTGAAGGCCAACAGCTCGCTGGCCCTGCTGAACGTCATCCAGGCTGTGATCATGAATGTCGGCCTGGCCGTCATGGCGGTGATGGCCGGCTTCGAGGCCGCGGCCGGCCGGATGGGACCAGGCGACGTGATGGCGGCGGTGCTGATCATGATTTCGCTGTACGCGCCGCTGAACATCCTCGGCTTCGCCTATCGGGAAATCCGCCAGTCCTTCATCGACATGGAGGAGATGATGAAGGTGACGCGTCAGACTCCGCAGGTGGCCGACGCGCCTGATGCGGCGCCGCTGCCGCGCCCGGCCGACGCGCGCGGGGCCGCCCTGTCGTTCGAACATGTGGGCTTCCGCCATGACGCCCGGGCCAACGGTCTGGAGGACGTCAGCTTCGCCGCCGCGCCGGGCACCACTACGGCCCTGGTCGGCCCGTCAGGCTCGGGCAAGTCGACGATCGTCAAACTGGCCCTGCGCCTGCTCGACCCGCAGGAGGGCGCGGTGCTGATCGACGGCATCGACGTGCGCCGGGTGACCCAGGAGTCGCTGCGCGCGGCGGTGGCGCTGGTGCCCCAGGACGTGGCCCTGTTCAACGACACCCTGCGCGCCAACATCGGCTTCGCCCGCCCCGGTGCGGACGAGGCGGCGATCTGGGCGGCGGCGGACGCGGCCGAACTGGACGACTTCATCCGTGATCTGCCGCAGGGCATGGACACCATGGTCGGCGAGCGGGGGCTGAAGCTGTCGGGCGGCGAGCGCCAGCGCGTCGGCATCGCCAGGGCGCTGCTGGCCGATCCGTGCATCCTGATCCTCGACGAGGCGACGAGCGCCCTGGACAGCCGCACCGAGGCGGCGATCCAGAAGACCCTGCGGCGGGCGCGGACGGGGCGGACCACGCTGGTGGTGGCGCACCGGCTGTCGACGATCGCCGACGCCGACCAGATCCTGGTGCTGAAGGCCGGCCGGATCGTCGAGCGCGGCGCGCATCACGAGCTGGTGGCGCGTCAGGGCGGGGAATACGCCGCGCTGTGGCGCAAGCAGACGCGGGGCGCGCGGACGGCCGCCGACCCCGGCCGCGCGCCGGGAGTCGCGGACGGTCGCGAGGGCTGAAACGCGGCGGGCGGCCGGCGCCCGCGGTCAGGTTTCCGGCGAAGCGAATTTCCGCGCCACCATCAGCGCCAGATGGTCGGTGATCTGGCGGCGCTCGTCGGCGGCGTTGGCCGGGAGGCCGTGCAGCAGCCGCAGCGACCGGACGTGCACATCGATGATGCGCCAGTCCGGCACGGCCTCGGCCGAGACGCGGTCGATCACGTCGCAGAGGCTGGAGGCCACGGCGCAGATCTCCGGCAGGTCGAACGGGGCGGCGGCGTCGATGACATGGTTGGCCGAGCGGTAGGCCTGCTGGAGGGTGCGGAAGGTCTCTTCGGAATCGGTCGGCGGCTTGAGGGCGGCCAGGTCGTCGATGCAGCGGGCGACCTCTTCCAGACCCCGGCCGCGCAGGGCGGCGACGTTGGCGCGGGCGCGGGTCAGGGCGACGCCGACGCTGACGCCGCCGGCGCTGTCGATCATCTTGGCGAGCCGCGACTTGCGCCGGGCGTGGGTGATGACGGTCATTGCGCGGTATCCGCGCGGGCGGCCGCCTTTTCGGCCTCGAACCGGGCGCGGCGGATGACCTCGCTGCGGCGTTCCTGGCCCGGCGGCCGGTCGTCCCGGAAGCGACGGTCGGGTCCGAAGTAGTCGCCGACCTCGAGGAAGGCCCGGCCGTCGCGGGCGACCCAGACGATGCGCTCGAGCAGGCTGGCGGCGCTGAACGGCTTGGTGATGATGAAGTTGGCCCCGCAGTCGCGGGCCTTGGCGACCATGGAACGCCGGATGTGGGCGGCGGTCATGATCACCGGCACGAAGGCGTTGGGCGGGCCCGAGCGGCGCAGCCAGTGGACCAGTTCGAAACCGTCCATGCCCGGCATCTCGCAGTCGACGACCAGCAGGTCGACCTCGACCTCGCGCAGGGCTTCGATCGCCTCGGCGGCGCTGCGCATCGAATGACGGGTCTTGATGCCGAAGCCGAGCAGGGCGCTCGAGGTGATCTCGGCCGAGAAGGGCGAGTCGTCGACCACCATGGTGACGGCGCCCGAGAGATTGATGATGGCGCTGTCTCGCAGAGCCTCGCCGACCGCGCTCATTGGGTACCCGCTCCAGCCGGTCGCCCCCTGCAACCATGCATGGAGTCAGGCCTAACGGAACAACCGTAGCTGAAGGGTTAACGAAAGCCTCAGGCGAGCCGGCCGATGGCGTAGAAGCGGTCGGCGCGGGCCTGGCGGATCTGGTCCGGCGACAGGGCGGAGAGGGCGGCGAGCTCCTCGGCGAGGACGTCGCCGACATTGGCGATGGCCGCGGTCCGATCGGCATGGGCGCCGCCGACCGGCTCGGGGATGATGCGGTCGATGATCTTCAGCTCGAGCAGGTCGGGGGCGGTGATCTTCATGGCCATGGCGGCGTCGCGGGCGCGGGCCCCGTCGCGCCACAGGATGCCGGCCGCGCCTTCGGGGGAGATGACCGAATAGATCGAGTGCTCGAGCATCAGCACCCGGCCGGCGGCGGCGATGGCGATGGCCCCGCCCGAGCCGCCCTCGCCGGTGACGGTGGCGATCGAGGGCACGCCCAGGGTCAGGCAGCGCTCGGTCGAGCGGGCGATGGCCTCGGCCTGGCCGCGCTCCTCGGCGCCGAGGCCGGGATAGGCGCCGGCGGTGTCGACGAAGGTCAGCACCGGCAGGCCGTACTGTTCAGCCATGTCCATCAGGCGCACCGCCTTGCGGTAGCCCTCGGGCCGGGCCATGCCGAAATTGTGGGTCAGGCGGGTCTGGGTGTCGTGGCCCTTCTCGTGGCCCATGATCACCACCGGCTCGCCGCGGAAGCGGGCGAGGCCGCCGAGGATGGCCTGGTCGTCGCCGAACTGGCGGTCGCCCTTCAGCTCGACGAAGTCGGTGAACAGGCCGTCGACGTAGTCGACGAAATGCGGCCGCTGAGGGTGGCGGGCGACCTGGGTCTTCATCCACGGGTCGAGGCCGGCGTAGGTCTTCCGGCGCAGCTGCTCCGCCTTCTTGCGCAGGCCCTCGACCTCGGCGTCGAACGAACCGGAGGTCGAGGAGAGCAGGTTCAGCTCCTCGATCTTGGCCTCCAGATCGGCGATCGGCTTTTCGAATTCGAGGTAGTGGGTGGCCATCAGGCGTCCGGAAACAGGCGCGCCGCGCGGCGCATCGGGAGGCGGCGGAACCTAGTGGGGTCAACGCCGGGGGGCAAGGGAGGGTTCAGTCCTCACGCGCCAAGGGGTGCTTGCTGCGCACGACTTCGGCGAGGCGGTCGGTGG
>JADGMZ010000009.1:0-1408 GCA_015234495.1 Brevundimonas sp.
GGCCCGGAACCACAGCAGGGTGAGAGGCTCATCGCCCGGCAGGTGGAGGCCCAGCAGGCCGCTGGCTTCGGCGGTCCAACTCGCTGCCTCGGGGCGCAGCCGGGACAGCGCCTCGGTGGCGAGAGGCCGGAGCCCGGGCTGCTCCGCGACCCATCCGGCCAGCGCCTGGACGGCCTCGTTCGGCGGGGTGACGCCGAAGCGAAGCGCCTGGTCGCGCCCGACCACGACCACGCCGTCGGCGTCGACCAGATCGGCCAGGTCGCGCCCGCGGTTGGCGAGCGACAGGGCCAGAGGGCGGTCTGCGGCGAGGCGGCCGACGAATTCGTCTTCGAGCAGGCGCAACCGGAGCCGTTCGCGGTACAGCTCGGCCTCGCTCTTGGCCTTGATCTGGCGCGCCAGCGAGCGGGCCAGGTTGGTGGCCGCGACGCGCAATTCATAGGGCAGTAGCTGGGGCCGCTCGCTATGGCAGGCGACGAGTCCCCACAGGTCTCCATCGATGATGATCGAGACCGAGGCGGAGGCGCGGACCCCCATGTTGCGCAAGTACTGCAGGTGCACGGGCGACACGCTGCGCAGGCCGCAATCGCTCATGTCGAGCGGCTCGCCCGACGAGGCCGGGCGCAGCGGCTGCGGCTGGTAGGCCGCGTCGGGGATCACCCGCACCGGATTGCGCAGATACAGGGCGCGGGCCTGGCGCGGAATGTCGGTGGCCGGGAAATGGTGGTTCTGGAAGGACTCGACCCCGGGCGAACGCGCCTCGGCCACCACCTGTCCCGCCGCATCGTCCATGAAACGGTAGATCATGACCCGGTCGTAGCCGGTGAGGCCCCGGAAGGCCTCGGCCGCCGCCTCGCAGACGGAGCGGACGGTGCTGGCCTTCTCGAGGCTGGCGCCGGCGGCGTCGAGGCGGCTGATCAGTTCCACCCCGAGGTGCGCCGCCTGCGAGCTCTGCTCGATCTCGACGATCAGCGCCGCTCCGCCGCCGCGGACGATGACGTCGTATTCCAGCCGGTTGGCGCCACGCCAGCGACCGGCGAAACCTTCGCCGCCGGCGTCGGCCAGGCAGCGCACCTGTTGCGCGATGTCGGGGCCGAGCATCCCGTCGACCGGCTGTTCCAGCCAGCTGTCGCGCCCGGTCACCGGCCCCAGCCGTCCCGCCTCGCGCAATACCGTCAGCGCCGCCCTGTCGAGGACCAGCAGGACACCATGAGGCTGGATCGCCTCGGGAATGTGGATGGGCTCGCGGTCGCAGCCGGCGGGGTCGGGCGGGGAGACGGCCTCAGGCGTTTCGGTCATCAGGCGAACTCGGCGGGCGCGGGGTTGAGCAGTTGCGAGGCCAGGCCGAAGGCGTCCCGCCCGCCCTTGACGACATCATCGGGCGCCGCTCGACCCAAGGCGCAGGCCGAGT
>JADGMZ010000009.1:1418-8569 GCA_015234495.1 Brevundimonas sp.
GGGGCACGGAGTCGGAGATCATCCGCCGGCGCATGATCCGTCCGCCCAGCATCGAACCCTCGGCGACATAGGCCCAGCCCCACGCCTCTCCGAAGGTGGGCAGCGGTCGCACGGCGACCGGTTGCGTCGCTGTCCCCGCGCCGAGTTCACGCAGGCCCCGCCGTATGAGGGGCGACCTCGCCTCGAGGCGGGCCCCGGCCTGTTCGAAGCCGGCGCGCCACGGCGAGACGGCCGCTTCGACGGCGAGATGCAGGGACAGGAAGCGGGCCACCAGACCGGGCCGGTCCGCCGGATCGCGCAGGCGGGCCTCGACCCTGGCGGCGGCCTCGATAGCGTGATGGATGTCGGCGGTTTCGGCGCGCAGGGCGGACAGGACGGGAGATGGATTCACGGTCGAACCCTAGCAGCGCGGGGCGGGATGTCACCTCCCGGAGCGGCCCATTGATCCCGATCTGTAACCGTTTACGCTGGCGGCGGGGTCAGCAACTGCGGCAGGGAAACATGGCGGACGTCCGGCTGACCGGGGTGACCAAGCGGTTCGGCGCGACCGAGGTGCTGAAGGGAATCGACCTGGAGATCACGGACGGCGAGTTCGTGGTCTTCGTCGGACCGTCCGGCTGCGGCAAGTCGACCTTGCTGCGCACCATTGCGGGTCTGGAAGAGGCCGACGCCGGCGAGATCGCCATCGGCGGGCGGGCGGTCGACGACCTGTCGCCGTCGGAGCGGGGCATCGCCATGGTGTTCCAGTCCTACGCCCTCTATCCGCACATGAATGTCTATGAAAACATGGCGTTCGGGCTGAAACTTGCGAAACACGACAAGGCGGAGATCGACCGGCGGGTGCGCGCCGCGGCCGAGACGCTCAACATCACCGACTATCTGGAGCGCAAGCCCAAGGCGCTGTCGGGCGGGCAGCGGCAGCGGGTGGCGATCGGCCGGGCCATCGTGCGCGAGCCGCAGGTCTTCCTGTTCGACGAACCCCTGTCCAACCTCGACGCGGCGCTCAGGGTGCGGATGCGCTACGAGTTCGCCGCCCTGCACGAGCGGCTGAAGACGACCATGGTCTATGTCACCCACGACCAGGTCGAGGCCATGACCCTGGCGGACCGCATCGTGGTCCTGAACGGCGGCGTGATCGAACAGGTCGGCCGTCCGATGGAACTTTACGAGCGGCCCCGCAACCTGTTCGTCGCCGAGTTCATCGGCAGCCCGAAGATGAACCTGCTGCCGGTCGAGATCGTCGAGGGCTCTGCCGCGGGGGCGACGGTGCGCACGGCGGCGGGGGAGACGGTGCGGGTCGCCGTGGCGGCGGCGTCGGCCGCGCCGGGCCAGGCCGCGACCCTGGGAATCCGGCCCGAGCATCTGGCCGTCGGCGGCGAGGGTGATGCGATCACCGCCCGGGTCACCTTCGTCGAGACCCTGGGGCACGCCACCTATGCCTACCTGGAGGCCGGCGACAGCCCGCTGACGGTGCTGGCGCCCGGCGACATGCGGCCGGCGGTCGGCGAGACGCTGACCCTGCGGGCGGCGTCCGCGCAGGCGCATCTGTTCGACGGCGACGGCGAGGCCTTCGCGCGGCTGTGATCGCCCGAAACCGCCCGTGTGTTGCATCGCACAAGGGGCTGGTTCTACATGCGCCATGCCCTCGCCCTCCCCGGCTTCGCTGACCGTCGACCTGAACGCGCTCGCCGCCAACTACCGCACCCTGGAGAGGGTCGGCGGCGTGCCGGTGCATCCGGTGGTCAAGGCGGACGCCTATGGCCTGGGCGCTGAACGCTGCGCCGCGCGACTGATGCGCGAGGGGGCGCGGACCTTCTTCGTAGCGCGGACGCGCGAGGGCGAAGTCCTGCGGACCGCGCTCGGGCCGCAGCCGGCGATCTATGTGCTGGACGGATGCCTGGCCGGCCGGGCCGGGCGGCTGCGCGCGGCCGACCTGCGCCCGGTGCTGAACACGGCGGAGCAGCTGGCGGACTGGCGGGCGGCGGGCGGCGGACGCTGCGGGCTGCAGATCGACACCGGCATGAACCGGCTGGGCTTCCGGTCCGAGGCTGCGCCGGAGCCGTTCGAGGGCCTGGACCTGGTGCTGAGCCACCTGGCCTGCGCCGACGATCCGGCCGAGCCGATGAATGCGCGCCAGCGGGATGCGTTCGCGCTGGCGGCGGCGCGCTATCCCGGCACGGTGAGATCGTTCGCCAATTCGGGCGGGATTTTCCTCGGCCCCGACTACGGATTCGACGCCTCGCGACCGGGCATCTGCCTGTACGGCGGCGGGCCCGAGGGGCGGCCGGACGCGCGCATCCGGCCGGTCGCGACCCTGGCGGCGGAAGTGCTGCAGGTGCGCGAGGTGCCGGCGGGCGAGAGCGTCGGCTATTCCCGGCGCTTCATCGCCGAGACGCCCCGACGGATCGCCACCATCGCGGCGGGCTACGCCGACGGGGTGCTGCGCAGCTACAGTCCGGAAGGCCGCGTCCGGGTGGGCGGCGCCGTACGGCCGATCGCCGGCCAGGTGTCGATGGACGTCTGCGCCGTCGACGTGACCGGGCTGGAGGTCGCGGTCGGCGACCCGGCCGAACTGTTCGGGCCGAACCGGATGCTGGACGAGACGGCGGCGGCGGCGGGGACGGTGGCGTGGGAGCTGCTGACCTCGGTCGGGCCGCGGGCGGTGCGGACCTACGTCGACTGACCACGTCATTATCGGTCGCAGGGTCGGCGGCGCCCCCTGCCCCGCCCGCGCCGACTGCTGTAAGCCAACAGCATGGCTCGAGACGGCGCAATATATGTTTGTCAGTCCTGCGGGGCGGTCCACGGAAAGTGGTCCGGCCAGTGCGGCGCGTGCGGGCAGTGGAATTCGATCGTCGAGGAGAGCCGCTCGGCCCCGCCGGGCGCGCTGAAGCCGGCGGCTGGCAGCCGCACGCGCGGCGTCCAGTTCGAGACCCTGCAGTCGGACACGCCCGAGCCGCCTCGCATCGTCACCGGGGTGACCGAGTTCGACCGGGTCTGCGGCGGCGGCGTGGTGCCGGGTTCGGCCATCCTGCTGAGCGGCGATCCGGGGGTGGGCAAGTCGACCCTGCTGCTGGACGTGGCCGGGAGGGCGGCGCTGTCGGGACGGCGCGTGGCCTATATCTCGGGCGAGGAGGCGGTCGAGCAGATCCGGGCGCGGGCGAAGCGGATGGGGCTGGAGAAGGCCCCGGTGGAGCTGGCCTCGGCGACGGCGCTGCGGGAAATTCTCGGCACGCTGAAGCGCGAGAAGTTCGATATCGTCATCGTCGATTCGATCCAGACTCTCTGGAGCGACGCCCACGAGGCCGGGCCGGGGTCGGTGACCCAGGTGCGGGCCTGCGCCGGCGAGATGGTGCGGCTGGCCAAGTCGCAGGGCGTGGCCGTGGTGCTGGTCGGGCATGTGACCAAGGACGGTCAGGTCGCCGGGCCGCGGGTGGTCGAGCACATGGTCGATGCGGTGCTGAGCTTCGAGGGCGAGCGCGGCTATCCGTTCCGCATCCTGCGTGCCGGAAAGAACCGCTTCGGGGCCACCGACGAGATCGGCGTGTTTGAGATGGGCGACGCCGGGCTGCGCGAGGTGGCCAATCCGTCGGCGCTATTCCTCGGCGAGGGCAAGGACCGGGCCCCCGGGGCGGCGGTGTTCGCGGGGATCGAGGGGTCGCGGCCGGTGCTGGTCGAGGTGCAGGCGCTGGTGTCGAAATCGGCCTATGGCACGCCGCGCCGGGCGGTGGTGGGCTGGGACACGGGGCGGCTGGCCATGGTGCTGGCGGTGCTGGAGGCGCGCTGCGGCTTCGGCTTCGGCGATCAGGACGTCTATCTGAACGTGGCGGGCGGGCTGCGCATCAATGAGCCGGCGGCAGACCTGGCGGCGGCGGCGGCGCTGGTCAGTTCGGCGACCGACATGCCGCTGCCGCAGGGCTGCGTGGTGTTCGGCGAGATCAGCCTGTCGGGCGAGATCCGCGCCGTCGGCCGGGCGGAGGCGCGGCTGAGGGAGGCGCAGAAGCTGGGCTTCGACCAGGCCCTTTCGCCGCCGCTGACGGTCAAGGACAAGGGGGTGAAGGTCACCTCGGTGAGCCGGCTGACCGAGGCGGTCGAACGAATCTCGCAGAACCGCTACTGATGAGTTGTCTCCTCCCTGTCGCGCAGCGACGGGGAGGTGGATCGGCGGCGCAGCCGACGAGACGGAGGGGCTGTTGAAGCGAGCAAGGTCAGTGAGGCGGAAAGAGCCCCTTCACCGCTTCGCGGTCCCCCTCCCCATGAAGAATGGGGAGGAGACATGACCGGCTTCGACGTCGTCGCCATTCTGATCATTCTCGGCTCGGCCGCGGCCGGCTGGGTGCGCGGGGGGACGCGCGAGATCATCACCCTGCTGAGCTTCGTGCTGGCGGCCTTCATCGCCCTGGTGGCCCTGCCGGTGACCGCGCCGATCGGTCGCGGCCTGATCGATCCCGACTGGGCGGGGACCATACTGGCGGCGGCGGCCTCCTTCCTGCTGATCTATTTCGGCATCCGCATCTTCGGCTCGGCGCTGTCGAAGCGGGCCCAGGCGCATCCGCATCTGGGCGGCGTGGACCGGTTCGTCGGCGTTTTCGTCGGGGGCGGGCGGGCGCTGGTTCTGCTGGGCGCCATCCATCTGGTGGTGGTGGCCGCCATGCCGGGCGAGAAGACGCCGCGTTGGCTGACCGAGGCGGCGCTGCAGCCGGTCACCCAGGGCGCGGCAAGGGCGATCCAGATCGTGCTGCCGGGCATTGGCCGCGGCGCCGACGCCCTGGCTCCGGTGGTCAGTTCGTCCGTCAGCAGAGGGCTTAAGGATGATGACGCCTTGCCCACGACGCAATCAGGGCCTACCTCCCGACCCGCCCCCCGCTAGTCGCATAACCTGGTCATCGGAGCCCCGACGATGTCCCATTCCATCGCCGAACCCGTCGTTCACCGCGAGCATTGGCGCGACGCCGATGACGACCGGCCGCGCCTCGAGTGCGGCGTGTGCGGGGTCTGGGGCGCGGAGCCGAACGCCGCCTCCTCGGTGGTGGCGCTGGGCCTGCACGCCCTGCAGCACCGCGGCCAGGAAGCCTGCGGCATCGCCAGCGTCCACGAGGCGCGCTTCCACACCGAGCGCCACATGGGCCTGGTCGGCGAGGCCTTCGGCGGGGCCGACCTGTCGGAGCGGATGCCGGGCTCGGCGGCGGTGGGCCACACCCGCTATTCGACCGCCGGCGGCAGCTTCCTGCGCAACATCCAGCCGATGTTCGCGGACCTCGACTCTGGCGGCATCGCCATCGCCCACAACGGCAACCTGACCAACTTCCTGTACCTGCGGAACCAGCTGGTCGGGGAAGGCGCCATCTTCCAGTCGACCTCGGACAGCGAGGTCATCCTCCATCTGATCGCGCGCAGCCGGAAGGCCAAGATCGTCGACCGCTTCATCGATGCGGTGGGCCGGATCGAGGGCGGCTACGCCCTGGTCTGCCAGACGCGCTCGAAGATGATCGGGGCCCGCGACCCGTTGGGCATCCGGCCGCTGGTGCTGGGCCGCCTGGGCGAGGCCTGGGTGCTGGCCTCGGAGACCTGCGCCCTGGACACCGTCGGCGCCGAGTTCGTGCGCGACGTGGAGAACGGCGAGATCGTGGTCATCGACAAGGGCGGGCTGCAGTCGCTGAAGCCCTTCCCGACCCGCGCCGCCCGGCCCTGCCTGTTCGAGTACGTCTATTTCTCGCGTCCCGACAGCGTGGTCGACGGCCGTTCGGTCTATGAGGTGCGCAAGCGCATGGGTCGCGGCCTGGCGCGCGAGCACGCGGTCGAGGCCGACGTGGTGGTGCCGGTGCCCGATTCGGGCGTGCCGGCGGCGCTGGGCTACGCCCAGGAAAGCGGCATTCCCTACGAGATGGGCATCATCCGCAGCCACTATCTGGGCCGCACCTTCATCCAGCCCAGCCAGGGCGCCCGGCAGAAGGGCGTGCGCATGAAGCACAGCCCCAATCCCTCGGTGCTCAAGGGCAAGCGGGTCGTGCTGATCGACGATTCGATCGTGCGCGGCACGACCTCGGTCAAGATCGTCCGCGCCGTGCGCGCCGCCGGCGCGACCGAGGTGCACCTGCGCTCGGCCAGCCCGCCGATCCTGTGGCCGGACTTCTACGGCATCGACATGCCGGAGCGGGACCAGCTGATCGCCGCCAACAAGACGCTGGAGGAGATGAAGGCCCATCTCGAGGTCGACTCGCTGGGCTTCCTGTCGGTCGACGGCCTGTACGACGCCATGGAGACCGGGCCGCGCGACCCGCGCCATCCGCAGTTCACCGACCACTATTTCACCGGCGAATACCCGACCCGTCTGCTGGACCGGGAGATCGAGGAAGGCGGGCGCGAGGTGGCGGCGCGGCAACTTTCCCTGCTGGTCAGCGCTTAAGTGCGGAATCGGTCCGGGCGCGCCGCGCCCGGGTCCGGATATTCGCGCCACGGGACGCCCGCATGATCCAGCTCGGCTATTTCACGATCGACACGCCGGACATCGACAAGGCGCGCGCCTTCTACAGCGGTCTGTTCGGCTGGACCTTCGACGAGGCGGCGTCGAGCCCGACCTATCTGCAGGTCGCCGGCAGCCAGCCGCCCTTCGGCTTCGTGAAGGTGGAGCGGGCGAAGGACTTTCCGCACCTGTATTTCCGCGTCGAGGACGTCGACGCCCTGTGCGAGCGGGTCGCCGAGCTCGGCGGCAAGGCGGCCGTGCCCTCGGACAGCGCGTCGGGGCGATCGGCCGTGGTCGAGGACGACCAGGGCGTCAGCTTCAGCCTGTGGCAGGCGGCGCCGGGGTTCTGAGCCGGTTTCGCTTTCGGCCCGCGTGACGGCGCGCTATCACCCCGCCATGTCCGACCTCCCCCTGAAAGACCGCATCGCCCTCGTCGTCGGGGCCTCGCGCGGCATCGGCTATGAGAGCGCGCTGGCGCTGGCCAAGGCCGGGGCGCACGTGATCGCCACGGCGCGGACCCAGGGCGGGCTGGAGGAGCTGGACGACGCCGTCTTCGCCGCCACCGGCAAGCACGCGACGCTGATCCCGTTCGATCTGGTGGACGGCGGGGCCATCGACCGGCTGGGCGGGGCGATCTTCGAGCGCTTCGGGCGGCTGGACATCTGGGTGCAGGCGGCGGCGACCATGG
>JADGMZ010000010.1:0-5529 GCA_015234495.1 Brevundimonas sp.
CCCAGCGACTGCGAGGCGCAGACTGTCTCGCCGGTCGGCGTCAGCCGGGCCAGGTCGTCCAGCCCCTCGATACGCAGGACCAGGGCGCTGAGGCGGGGTTCGCAGAACAGTTCGAGGGCTTCCGGGCGGAGCGCCTGGAGCAGGACGGTGGTGCTGTCCAGCCGCCCCTTGACGCTGGCGGCGGTGCGTTCGGCGGCGAGCTGCAGATCATCGCGGCGCTGCAGGTCCTGCACCCGGAACTGGGCGTCGGCCTGGAAGGCGCCCAGCGCCAGAATCGGCAGCAGGGCGAACGCCAGCGCGGCTCCGAGGCGGAAGCGGATGCCATGGAACGGCGGCGGCGCCAGCCCCCGACCGAGCGCTCGCCCGAGCCGGACCACCTCAGCCCCGGACGCTGCTCAGGCGGTCGGCATCGGCAAGGATGGAGCGCATGGCGTCGCCGGCGGCGCGGCCGTCACGGGCGTAGCCGCCGCGTTCGAGCGTGGCCTGCAGCGCCTTGCGGGCGCGGGAGACGCGGCTCTTCACGGTGCCGACGGCGCACTGACAGATTTCCGCCGCCTCCTCGTAGGCGAAGCCCCCGGCGCCGACCAGGATCAGCGCCTCGCGCTGCTCTTCCGGCAGGGTGGCGAGGGCGAGACGCAGTTCGTCGAGGGCGACGGGCGATTCCGGATCGTCGACGGCCACCAGGGTGCGTTCGGCCGCCTCCTGGTCGAGCTGGGATTGGCGCCACGAGCGGCGCTTCTCCGAATAGAACTGGTTGCGCAGGATCATGAAGGTCCAGGCCTTCATATTGGTGCCCATCTGATAGCTGGCGCGCGCGTCCCACGCCTTCATCATGGCGTCCTGAGCCAGGTCGTCGGCCGCGGTCGGGTCGCCCGTCAGGGTGCGCGCAAAGGCCCGCAGATGGGGGATCAGCGCAACAAGCTCCCTCTTGAAGGCGGCGTCATCTGCGGAGGGCGGCTTGGGCGGCGGATTGGAGGCGCCGCTCATGCGCCGCTCCCGCCCGAGCGTTCGTCCGCCCGGCGGAGGATGTCGAGGAACTCGTCGGGAACCGGCTCGTTCACGACCTCGTCGAACATGTGCCTCAGCTTGACCCCGATCGCCTGCTGACGAAGGCGTGCTTCCTCGAGGGCGCTGCCGCCCTGGGGCGGGGCCTTGCGGGAGGAGTTCGAATTGTCTGTCATCGATAGAACGGCCGCCACCCTGACGCTGTTGTTGCGATTGCGGAGAACGCCAGCGTCCGGGGAGAGTTCCTAGGTTACGGCGGATTAATGCTCAAGCTTTGTGCACAGACGGGAACCGTGGCCGATTTGATACGTTGACCCGGCCTGCACAGGTTCCAATCTGATTGGAGCCGTCTACTCTTTGTCGGGGAATATTACATGAGCCTGCTGGCCCGTCTCGCGCCGCATCTGCCCTATGTGCGCCGGTACGCCCGCGCCTTGACCGGCGACCAGACCACCGGCGACAACTATGTGCGCGTGGCGCTGGAAGCGCTCGCAGCCGGCGAACGCCAGCTGCCGGCGGACATGACGCCGCGCGTCGCCCTTTATCACGTCTTCCACGCCATCTGGGCCTCCACGGGCGCCCAGCTGGAAGACAAGAGCGGCATCGAGGGTCGGGATGACGCCTCCCGCCGCCTGATGCAGATCGCCCCGCGTTCGCGTCAGGCCTTCCTGCTCACTGCCCTGGAGGGCTTCACCCCGTCCGAGGCGGCGCAGATTCTCGACGCCGACGCCACCGACGTCGAACGGCTGATCGCCGAGGCCCAGTCGGACATCGACGCCGAACTGGCCACGGACGTGCTGATCATCGAGGACGAGGCGATCATCTCGGCCGACATCGAAAGCCTGGTGAAGGAGCTGGGCCATCGCGTCACCGGCACCGCCACCACCCACGACGAAGCGGTCGACGCCGTGGCCCGCAACCGCCCCGGCCTGGTGCTGGCCGACATCCAGCTGGCCGACGGCTCGTCGGGCATCGATGCGGTCAAGGACATCCTCAAGCGGATCGACGTGCCGGTGATCTTCATCACCGCCTTCCCCGAGCGGCTGCTGACCGGCGAGCGTCCGGAACCGACCTTCCTGATCACCAAGCCGTTCCAGCCGGAAACGGTGAAGGCGGCGATCAGCCAGGCGCTGTTCTTCCATCCCTCGCGGCAGCGCGAAGCGGCCTGACGAGGCGCCGCCAAAAAAGAAAGCCCCGGTCGATGGACCGGGGCTTTTTCGTTGTGATCAACCGGCGGGGGGCGGCGCGGGTTCGGCCGAGACCACCGGTGCGTTGACATTGGGCGCCTCTCCGGTCGGCGGGGCGGTGGGCTGCCCGGTCGCCGTGGTCGGCGCGTCAGCCGCCGGAATCTCCACCGGATCGGTCTGGAAGGCGGCGGCGTCGACGGCTTGGTCGCCGTCGTTGGCGTTGGTGGCGGCGAATCCGCCCTGACTGACGAACCACATGCCCAGCAGCAGGATGGCGACCGCCGCCAGCGAGATCAGCAGCAGGGTGAAGATGCGGATCCCGCCGCGGCCGCCGCGGACGTACTGGGCCTCGACGGGCCGGCCTTCGTGGACCGCGTCCGCGGCCTTGTCGTGGGGGGAATCGTGGGTCATGGCGGGTCTCCGGCGGCTGTTGCGCGATAGGGTATGAACGCCCCGCCCAGCGCGGCCGTTCCGGAGCTCGCCCGCGTCCGGAGCTCGCCCGCGGGGCGAAAAAACTTCAGGGACAGGTGGAACCGGGGATGCGCCGCGTCGTTATCGGTCTGCGGAGGCGGCGACGCCCCCCCGACTTGAGACTGGCGAAAGCCGGTCTGTCGCCTCCGCGCCTCATTCTCGATGATGCCACTTCAGGCGGGCCCTCTGCGGCCCGCCTTTTTCTTCGCCCCGCGCTGGACAGGGGGACGGCCACGGGCAAGATGACCGTTCACAAAGAAAACTTTGCGGAGATGATCATGGCTCGCGTCAATCGGCAGTGGGTGCTTCGCCACCGCCCCAAGGGTCTGGTCCAGCCCGGCGACCTCGAACTGGTCGAATCGCCGGTCCCGGCGCTGAACGAATCGGAGGTGCTGGTCCGCACCATCTATCTGTCGCTGGACCCGACCAACCGCACCTGGATGAACGACGCCGAAGGCTATCTGCCGCCCGTGCCGCTGGGCGGGGTGATGCGCGGCCTGACCCTTGGCGTGGTCGAGGAGAGCCGCTCGAGCCGCTTCCGCGCCGGCGACATCGTCACGCCGCTGTCGGGCGGCTGGGCGGACTATGCGGTGGTGAGGGAGATGGAGCTGCGGCCCGTCCACCGCGCCGCGGGCCTGCCGCTGACCGCCAATCTGTCGGTGCTGGGCATGACCGGGATGACCGCCTATTTCGGCGTCACCGACGTGCTGCAGCCGCAGGCCGGCGAGACCCTGGTGATCTCGGCCGCGGCCGGGGCGGTCGGATCGATCGCCGGCCAGGTGGCCAAGGCCCGGGGCGCGCGCGTCATCGGCATCGCCGGCGGGCCGGACAAGTGCCGCTGGCTGACCGAGGAGCTCGGCTTCGACGGCGCCATCGACTACAAGAACGAGGACGTCGGCGCGGCGCTGGACCGTCTCGCCCCCGACGGCGTCGAGATGAATTTCGAGAACGTCGGCGGCGATATCATGATCGCCGTGTTCAACCGGCTGAAGACCCACGGGCGCATGGCCGTGTGCGGCCTGATCTCGGCCTACAACGCCACCAAGGCGCCGCCGTCGCCGAATTTCGCGCGCATCATCACCCACCGGCTGACGGTGCGCGGCTTCCTGGTGCTGGACTACGCCAACCGGGCCCGTGAGATGGTCGCCGAGATGGGGCCGTGGCTGAACGACGGCACGGTCAAGTGGAAGGTCCACGTAGACGACGGTCTCGAGGGCGCTGTCGGCTCGCTGAACCGCTTGTTCACCGGCGATCACGACGGCAAGCTGCTGGTCCGGGTGTCCGAGGAACCCGCCGGCTGAGGGATCCGTCGATGAGCGAACCGCTCCACGTCCATTTCGAGGATCTGGCCGTGGGCGAGGTCGTGCCGCTCGGCGCCTGCATGATCGACGCCGCCGCCATGGATGTCTTCGTGGAGCGGTTCTCGCCCGGCTGGGACGTGTCGTACGGCGCGCCCGACGCCATGGTCTACGCCCTGTGGAGCCGGCTGTTCGCCGACAAGTCGTCCGGCTGGGCCCAGTCCAAGGTGCTGGCCATCGACGGCCTGCGCTATCTGCGCAATCCGCCGGCCGGCGAGCTGATGCGCGGCCGGATGACGGTGATGGGCAAGGACCCGGTCGGCGACGGCAAGGGCATCGTCATCGCCCAGCACGATCTGCTGGACGAGGCCGGACGGCTGATCTTCTCATGCCTGACGCGGGCGCTTCTGGCGCGCCGATAGCCGAGGCGGCGGCCGCATGGAAAAGGGCGGCTCGCCGAAGCGAGCCGCCCTCTGCTGCCTGATGCCTGACTAGGCGTTGCCGGCGGTCGCCTGGTCGGCGGCGGCCTTCTGGAAGGCGATGGCGATCAGACGGTCCCAGCCGGCCAGCGAGACCAGGTGGGCGTAGATCTGCCCCAGGGCGCCGTTGTCGCGCAACTCGGCCAGCTTGTCGGCCGGCAGGGCCTTCATCTTGTCTTCCGAGACGGCGTAGTATTCGGCGATCTTCTGCGGCGTCGCGGCGCTGCCGTCGGGATTGCGCGGGGTGAAGGTGGCTTCGCGAATCTCGAGCAGCTGGAGGTCGTTCAGCAGTTTGACGAAGGCCTCGGTGCGCAGGCGCTCCTGCTCGAAATTGTTGCAGAACTCCATCGCCTGCTCGACGTAGGGCGACGGCTTGCCGTCGACGAACAGCGGGTTGGCGCCGCCTTCCTTGACGAAGGGGGCGTCGCGATCGACGCACAGGATCAGGCGCTTCTGCGCCTCGTCGTTGGCGAAGACGAACGGATAGCGACGGATGTAGGCCGGGATGTAGGCTTCGGGGCGGAAGGCGCCGTTGGCCTCGACGAACAGGTTCTCGCCGCCGCGCAGTCCCATGACGGCGACCGGCTGGCGCGTCTCGCCGATGAAGATCACCGGATAGCTCAGCGCCGAGGGCGCGAACTCGGTGACGGTCAGCGGCACCACGTTGGAGCTCGCGGCGAAGGCGTAGGGTTGTTCGGCGGGTTCGACGCCCAGGCCGCTGTGCGCCTCGACCGAGAGCGGCTCGGGCTTGCCGTAGAACAGGACGTTGCCCGAAAGCGGATTGTCGTTGGCGGTGGTGTCGGTCATGGACGCGGAACGAGCTCTGGATGAAAAAAGGAAAGCGCGCTTCTAGCCCAGACGGAACCGGGCGGCAAACGGGGGTCCGCCAGACGTCTCCGGGCTAGAACACGGTTCGCAGACCGACCACGAAATTCCGCCCCCGCAGGGGAGCCGAGTTGGTCAGGAACGAGGCGTGATTGAGCGCCAGCTCGTCAAAGAGGTTGTTGGCCCTGACATAGGCCTGGGCGCCGAAGCGGCCGACGTCGAAGTCGTAGGCGACCGTCGCATTGACCATCTCATAGCCGGGCG
>JADGMZ010000010.1:5539-8485 GCA_015234495.1 Brevundimonas sp.
TGACCGTTTCGAAGGCCGCAACGTCGTCCTGCTCGAAGACGTGGTAATATTCGACGTCTCCCGACCATGCGTTCCAGAGGAATTCGCCGCGGGTTCCCAGTCGGGCGGCCGGAATGCGCGGTACATCGCCCTCCGCGCCGTCCAGTTCGCCGCGCACGTAGTCGCCGAAAATTTCGGCGGTCAGCCACGGCGTGAAACGGTGTTTGAGTTCGCCTTCCACACCGGTGAACGTGGCGTCACCCTGGGTATAGCGGATCAGCCGGAACGCCTCGAACTGGTCCAGGGTGTCGGCGTAGATGTAGCCGTCATAGCTGTAGCGGTAGGCGCTGACCGAGAAGGTCGTGTCGCCGCGCGTCCTGCGCAGGCCGAACTCCACGGCGTTGGCCGTCTCGACGTCCAGAGTCGGCGTGCCGAGTTCATAGGTGTTGGTCGCGAGGTGGACGCCGCGGGCGTAGAGTTCCTGGGCCGACGGCGCGCGTTGCGATCGCGACATCGAAACCGCCGCCGACCAGTCGGGCGCGAAACCCCAGACCGCGCCGCCGGAGATCGAGAACGGTTCATGGCGGGTGTCCGGCCGGCCCACGGCCTCGGCCTCCTGCCATTCCTGCCGGGCCGCGACTTCGAAACGAAACGGCCCCGTCTGGAACTCCTCGAGGGCGAACAGGGCTTTGGACGTGGTGCGGCTTTCGGGGAGGAAGGCCTCGTCGCCGGTCGCGGCGAAGTCGCTGCGCGAGGCCTGCACGCCGACGACGCCGCGGACGCCGGCGATCGGCGCATGCTCGAGTTCGATGCGCGCGTCATAGCCTTCATTGGTGAAGGTGGTGGCGACCTCGTCGCCCTCCTTCTCGTCGTGGGCGTAGTCGGTGAAGCCTCCGCGGAAGCTCAGCCGCTCGACGCCGCCGAGCGGCTGGCGCAGCTCCCCCCGCACGTCCACGCGCTGGCTGCGCAGATTGACGACGGGCGGCTCCTCGCCGTGCTCGTGATCATGGTCGTGGTCGTGATCGTCGTCGTGGCCGCCACAGTGCAGGCTGGAGCCGTGAGGGTGGCAGTCCTCGTAGGCGTGGGTGTGGCCGGGCAGGCCGTATTCGCTGCGCTGTTCGGACCAGGCCACGCCGAGGTAGCCCTTCGATCCGACCCATGAGGCGCCGAGGCCGAGCGTGCCGGTGTCGTTGAATGTTCCGGCGACGCGATCGACCGGACCTTCGTCCCCGTGGTCGTGATCCTCGTCCTCTTCCTCCCCTTCATGCTCGTCGTGAGGCGGATGCCAGGTAGGAATGCCATAGTCCCCGGTGCTGCGCTCCACCGCCTCCACCCGGAAGGCCAGCGGACCCGCCCCGATGGTGACGCCGAGCACGGCGGCGCGTTCGTCGTCGGCCGTTCCCCCCCGCACCTCGAAGGCGCCCGAGACGCCGTCGACCGGACGGGTCGGGATGCGGCGGTCCACGACGTTCACCGCGCCGCCGATGGCCCCGCCGCCATACAGCAGGGCCGAGGGGCCGCGCAGAATCTCGATGCCGTCGACGAGCAGCGGCTCGACGCTGATCGCGTGATCCGGGGATATTTCCGAAGCGTCGAGCAGGGCGGCGCCGTTGCTCAGCACGCGGACGCGCGGCGATGTCTGGCCGCGGATGATCGGCCGGCTGGCGCCGCCGCCGAAGGTGTCCGAGTTCACGCCCGGGATGCCGTTCAGGGTTTCGCCAAGCGTCGACTGGCGCCGGTGCACCAGTTCGTCGCCGGTCAGCACCGCCACGCTCGAGACGATGTCGTTCGCGCCCCGCCCCAGCGGCAAGGCGGTGACGACGACGTCTTCCACCTCGGTGGCGACCGGCTCCTGCGACTGGGCCATCGCCGCTCCGGCCGAAAGGGCCAGACCGCTGACAGCGGCGAAAAGCAGGGTTCTGATCTGCATGGTCGAAATCCCGACACGAGAAACTGGTGATGGGATATGTTATAATATAACGGAGATCAACCGCCGGCCTGTCGGCTGTCGAAGATTTAATGCGGTCGCCGCTGACCGCGCCGCCGATGCCCGACCGTTGCGGCGCGGCGCCCGAGCGATTAGCTGTGGCCCATGGGCGACGCCTGCCACCACCACCACGCGGACGGCCCGCCCGGCGAGGCCGAGGTCGAGAAGGCCCTCAATGCGGCCGGCGCCCGCCTGACCGCCGAGGGCGAACGGATGACCGCCGCCCGCAGCCGGGTGCTGGCGCTGCTGCTGGCCGCCGGGGAGCCGGTGAAGGCCTATGACCTGATCGCCCGCTTCGGCGAGGACGGCCAGCCGGCCAAGCCGCCGACCGTCTATCGCTCGCTGGAGTTCCTCGAACGCAAGGGCCTGGTCCACCGCATCGCCTCGATCAGCGCCTATGTCGCCTGCAGTTCGGGCGGGCGGGACCACGCGGCGGCCTTCCTGATCTGCGACTGCTGCGGCGCGACCCAGGAGGTGTCCTCGCCGGTGGCGGGCGCGCTGGGCCGGGCCGCGGACACCGCCGGCTACGCCATCGAGCGCACCACCATAGAGGCGCACGGCCGCTGCCCGGCCTGCCGCGCCGGCTGATCGGGACCCGCTGGCGCGAGCGGGCGGCAAGCCCTATCTGGACCCCATGGACGCGATCCGGCTCTCCCCGCCCCGTCGCCTGACCCTGCCGGTGGACAACCGGTGGGGCGCCGGCGAGATGAGCGTGCTGGACTTCGGCGACGCCGACCGGCCGGTCGACCTGGTCTTTGTCCACGCCAACGGCTTCAACGCCATGACCTATCGCCGCCTGCTGGCGCCGCTGTCGGGGACGCTGCGCATCTGGGCGCCCGACCTGCGCGGACACGGCCTGACCACCCTGCCGGCCGATCCGGCCCGGCGGCGCGGCTGGACCGATCATCGCGACGACCTGATCGCCCTGCTCGAGGCGCTGGACGGCCCGCCGGCGGTGATGGCCGGCCATTCGATGGGCG
>JADGMZ010000011.1 GCA_015234495.1 Brevundimonas sp.
TGACGGTAGTCGGTGTCGGGGCTGAGCTGCACCATGCCGAACGGCGCCACGGCGCCCGGAAAGGTGTGGCCCTTGCCCAGCGTGCCGATGAAGGGATCGACCGCCTCCCAGGCCGGGGACGGGGTCTGGGCCTGGGCCGTCCCCGCCAGACAGATCGCCACGATCAGACCTGCAACCCTCATTACGGCGTTCCCCTCTCCGGCCTTCTCCGGCAGCGACAGTATTGGAGCGTGCACGCCGGATCGTCACCCCCTGAAGCGCAGGCGGAACCATCGGGGCGGGCCGGCGTTCGCCGCCCGGTAGCGGCCTCGGGAATGGCGATGACCTTCGCAGCAGGGTTGGGACAGGTGCTGGCGCGACGGCGTTGCGCGCGCAGCGGCCACCTGTTCGTCGACAGCCGCAGCCAGCCGGGCACCCAGGTGTGCGTCCGCTGCCGGTTGCGGCAGCCGTTCGAGGGCCTTGGGCCCCCTCATTCCGATGGCGGGCGGCTCTAGACCAGGCGGCTCTGCACCACGGCGGCGGCAATGAAGCCGGCGAACAGGGGGTGCGGCGCGAACGGGCGGCTCTTCAGCTCCGGGTGGTACTGGACGCCGATGAACCATGGATGGTCCTCGCGCTCGACCGTTTCGGGCAGGACGCCGTCCGGGGACAGGCCGGCGAAGGTCAGGCCGGCCTTTTCCTCGATCGCCTCGCGATAGTTGATGTTGACCTCGTACCGGTGGCGGTGGCGCTCGCTGATGGTGGTCGAGCCGTACATCTCCGCAATCTTCGAGCCGGGCTTCAGGGTGGAGTCATAGGCGCCGAGCCGCATGGTGCCGCCCAGATCGTCTCCCTGCTGCCGCTGGATGCGCTGATTGCCCTGGGTCCATTCGGTCATCAGGCCGACGACCGGCTCGGACGTCGGGCCGAATTCGGTGGAGGAGGCCTTGGGGAAGCCGGCGAGGTTCCGGGCCGCCTCGATCACGGCCATCTGCATGCCGAAGCAGATGCCGAAATAGGGGATGTTGCGGGTGCGGGCGAAGCGGGCCGCCTCGATCTTGCCCTCGGCCCCCCGCTCGCCGAAGCCGCCGGGGACCAGCACGGCGTGGGCGCCCTGGAGGCGGGCTTCGCAGGCCTCGCGGTCGCCCTCGAAGGTCTCGGCCTCGACCCAGTCGATGTTGACCTTGACGTTGTTGGCCACGCCGCCGTGATGGAGCGCCTCGATGAGGGATTTGTAGGTGTCCTTG
Source organism: Brevundimonas sp. (assembly GCA_015234495.1). GTDB lineage: Bacteria > Pseudomonadota > Alphaproteobacteria > Caulobacterales > Caulobacteraceae > Brevundimonas. Next base: position 1,227 of record JADGMZ010000011.1, read on the forward strand.
AGGACCGTGTACTTGCCGACCACGGCGACGGTGACCTCGCCGTCGGGCTGCAGGCGTCGGCGGGCGATCTCCTGCCAGCGTGACAGGTCGGGCGCGGGGGCGTCGGTGATGCCGAAGTGGGCCAGCACCTCGGCGTCGAGGCCCTCGCGGTGATAGTCCAGCGGCACGGCGTAGATGTCGGCCGAGTCCATGGCCTGGATGACTCCGCTTTCGCGGACGTTGCAGAACAGGCCGATCTTGCGCTTCTCCTCGGGCGGGATCGGATATTCGCACCGACACAGAAGGATGTCGGGCTGGATGCCGATCGAGCGCAGTTCCTTGACCGAGTGCTGCGTCGGCTTGGTCTTCATCTCGCCGGCGGTCTTGATGAAGGGCAGCAGGGTCAGGTGGACGAAGCAGCTCTGGCCGCGCGGCAGGTCCTGGCCCAGTTGGCGGATGGCCTCGAAGAAGGGCAGGCCCTCGATGTCGCCGACGGTGCCGCCGATCTCGACCAGCACGAAGTCGACCTCCTCGCCGTCGTCGGTCAGGGCGGGGGTCAGGCAGAACTGCTTGATCTGGTCGGTGACGTGCGGAATCACCTGCACCGTCGCGCCGAGATAGTCGCCGCGCCGCTCCTTCTCGAGGATGGTCGAATAGATCCGCCCGGTGGTGATGTTGTCCGACTTGGCCGCCGAGACGCCGGTGAAGCGCTCATAGTGGCCGAGGTCGAGATCGGTCTCGGCCCCGTCATCGGTCACGAAGACCTCGCCGTGCTGGTACGGGCTCATCGTGCCCGGGTCGACGTTCAGATAGGGGTCGAGCTTACGAAGGCGAACCTTGTAGCCGCGCGCCTGCAGGAGCGCGCCGAGAGCGGCGGAAGCGAGGCCTTTTCCCAATGAGGAAACCACGCCGCCGGTGATGAACACGTAACGGGCCATGGGAGATCACTCTACCGCCGATTCGGGCGGCCTACTGCGGAGACTTTGAGGGCGGGAGGAGAAGGCGGGGATAAGAGCCCCGCCCACGTCACTCCGCCGGCGCGGGCTGGGCCGGAGCCGGCTGGGCCGTCGGGGCGGAGCTCAGGAAGTCGTCGAGCGACGGGCCGGTCGGCTGGGCGGGCGCCGGAGCGGCGGCGGGGTCGGCCGGCGTTGCGGCGGACCCGCCGGCCGGAGCGGCCAGGGCACCGACGGCGTCGCGGTCGACGATCGACTGGTTCGAACGGCTGATGTTGCCGACGATGGTCAGGCCGATGGCGCAGATGAAGAAGGCCACAGCCAGCCACCAGGTGGTCACGGTCAGCAGGTTGCCGGCTCCACGCGCGGTCATGAAGCCCGACGGTCCTCCGCCCATGCCGAGGGCGCCGCCTTCGGAGCGCTGCAGCAGGATCATGCCGGTAAGCGCGACCGAAATGAGGATCATGACGACGAGGAGAATGGTCTGGAGCATGGCGGCCGATATGTGTGGCGCGAAGCCGCGCCGATCAAGCGGCGGCGTCTATCATTGATGGGGGGCGGGGGCAAACGGGGGTTGGAGGAGACAGGCAGCAGGCAGCAGGGTCGGGGTCGGGGTCGGTGGGCGCGAAGCCGCAATTGACCAGGAAGAGCCGAAACCTCGCTCTTTCTTCTGCTGCCTGTTGCCTGCTGCCAGCTGCCTAGACGCCGCGGATGATGCCCAGGAAGTCGGCCGCCTTCAGCGAGGCGCCGCCGACCAGGGCGCCGCCGACCTCGGCCACGGCGAGGATGTCACGGGCGTTGTCCGGCTTGACCGAGCCGCCGTACAGGATCGGCGCGGCGGCGCTGGCGAGGCCGAGGCGTTCGATCATGGCGGCGCGGACGGCGCGATGGACCTCCTCGATCTGCTCCAGCGTCGGGGTCAGGCCCGTGCCGATGGCCCAGACCGGCTCGTAGGCGACGGCGTAGTCCCGACCGGCCAGGGCCAGCGGCAGGGAGTTCAGCACCTGGCCGCGCACGACCTCGACCGCGCGACCGGCCTCGCGCTCGGCCAGGGTCTCGCCGACACAGACGATCGGGGCCAGGCCGGCCTCCAGCGCCGCCCCGGCCTTGGCCGCGACGAGGACGTCGGTCTCGCCATAGCCCTGGCGCCGTTCGGAGTGGCCCAGGATGACCAGCCCCGCGCCGGCGTCCTTCAGCATCTCGGCCGAAACATCGCCGGTATAGGCGCCGGAGCGCTCGGCCCGGCAGTCCTGGCCGCCGATCTCGATCTTCGAGCCGCGGGCCGCCGCCGCCATGCGATCAACGAGGGTGGCCGGGGGGCAGAGGGCGACACGGCAGCCGGCCGGAGCGGCCTCGAGGTCCGCGCGCAGGCGTTCGACCTCGGCCAGGGCGGACCCGAGGCCATTCATCTTCCAGTTGCCGGCGATGAGCTTCACGGATTGTTTCATGGCCCCTCTCTAGGCGGAGGTTTCCGGCAAGCCAAGCCGTCGGAAGGCCGCATCCGACGCCATTGTCTTGCCGGGGCGGCCTGTCACCCCCTATAGGCCGAAGCGACTATCATCGCCGCTCTCCGTCAGGACCGACCGCCCATGATCTCCCTCTTCCGCAAGTTCGCGCGGTCCCCGTTCGCCATCGGTCTGCTGATCCTCACGGCGCTGGGCCTGCTGATCACCGGCGGCGTTCAGACCGACATCCTGAGCACCCTGCGCGCGCCCAAGGTGGTGTCGGCCGGGGACCAGGGCCTGACCCCGGTCGAATTCCGCGCCGAGATGGACCGGCGGCTGGAGCAGCTTCAGAACGAGCAGCAGCGCGCCATCACCTATGAGGAACTGCTGGCCAACGCGCCCCTGGCCGCGATTCTCAAGAGCCGGGCGGACGAGCTCGGCTTCTTCGCCTGGACCTGGAAGGTCGGCATCCGTCCGGGCAACGAACTGATCCTGCGCCAGATCCGCGCCTTCCCGGCCTTCTTCGATCCGGTCACCAACCAGTTCAGCGAGACGCTCTACGCCTCCAAGCTGGCCGAGCAGAAGATGACGCCGGCGCTGCTGGAGCGCGAACTGCGCAACGACTACGCCCGCGCCCACTATGGGTCGGCCCTGGTCTCCGGCCTGCGCATGCCGCGCGTCTACGGCGCCCTCTACGCCAACATGAACCAGCAGACCCGCGACGGCCGCTGGTTCATCCTGACCCAGTCCATGGCCGGGACCGCCCCGCGGCCGACCGACGCCCAGCTGCGCTCGTTCATGAGCGAGAACGCGTCCGAGCTGCGCCGTCCGGAACTGCGTTCGGCCACGCTGGTGATCTTCCGCAACCCGGCCGACCAGAACGTCGAGATCAGCGACGAGCAGATCCGGGCGCGCTACGAGTTCCGCAAGGACACGCTGTCCAACCCCGAGCGTCGGACCTTCACCACCCTGACGGCCCCGACGCGCGCCGCCGCCGACCGAATCGCCGCCGACCTGCGCGCCGGCCAGACGCCGGCCGCCGTCGGTGCGGCCAATGACCTGCAGCCGGCCGAGTACGCCGAGGCGCCCCGCAGCGCCATCGGCGATCCGGCCGTGGCCGCCGCCGTCTTCGGCCTCGGCGTCGACGAGGTGTCGGCTCCGGTGCAGGCCCGCGTCGGTTTCGTGGTCGCCAAGCTGACGGCCATCTCCCCGGGTCAGGAAGTCACGCTCGAGGACGCCCGCGAACAGATCGTCGAGGAGCTGCGCGGCCAGGAAGTCCGCGGCGCCATCGCCCGCCGCGTCGAGGCCTTCGAGGCCGCGCGCCGCGAGGGCAAGAACCTCGAGGACGCCGTGCGCCAGGTCGGAGCCCAGATGGCGCCGATCCCCGCGGTGAGCCGCGAGGGCCGCAATAGCGACGGCCAGCAGACCCGCGTTCCGGTCAAGGTGCTGGAGGCCATGTGGAAGCTGACCGAGGGCCGCGCCAACGAGCCGACCGCCCTGGGCGACGGCGACTATTTCGTGGTCCGTGTCGACGACATCGCGCCGGCCGCCATGCCGACCCTCGACGAGGTGCGCGACGTGGTCACGCCCGCGTGGATCAGCCGCGAGAACTTCCGTCTGATGTCGGCCCGCTCTGACGCCCTGACCGCCCGGCTGAGAGCCGGCGAGGACATCGCCGCCGTGGCCGCCTCGGTCGGCGCGACGGTGACGACCGGCACGGGCGTCAAGCAGGACCAGGAAACCGCGAGCCGGCTGGGCCAGGGCGTGATGAGCGGCCTGTTCACGGGCCGTGCAAACCAGGTCTTCTCGCAGCCCCAGACCAACGACAGCCTGGCGATCGGCCGGATCGACCGCGTCTCCGCCCCGACCGCCGCGGTGGTGGCGGAGGAGTCGCAGCAGTGGCGGGCTCGCCTGGGCGCCGCCAGCGGCGACCCGCTGTTCCGCGCCGCCGTGACCGCCGCCGCCGAGCGGATGAAGGCGACCTACAACGAGGAACTCGCCCGGCAGGCCCTCGGCCTGGCGGCGACGCCCGCGACGCCGCCGACCGGTCAATGAGTCCGGCCGGCGCCCGGCCGCCGGCCGCATTCGAGGCGGGCTGGGCCGCGGGCCGGCCGCAGGTGGTGGTGCGTCGCCTCGTCGACGACCTCGAGACGCCGGTCTCGGCCTTCCTGAAGGTCGGACACGGACGCACCCACGCCTTCCTGCTGGAGTCCGTCGAGGGCGGCGCGGTCAACGGCCGCTATTCGATCATCACCCGCGAGCCGGATGTCGTCTGGCGCTGCCGCGACGGTCGGGCCGAACTGGCGCGCGACGGCGGCGCATCGGTCGCCGAGCCGGGCGACCCGCTGGCCTCGTTGCGGCGGCTGATCGCGGCCTCGCGCCTGGATCTGCCCGACGACCTGCCGCCGATGGCCGCGGGCCTGTTCGGGGTGTTCGGCTATGACATGGTGCGGCTGCTGGAGCCGTTGGGGGCACCCAATCCGGACCCGCTGGACCTGCCCGACGCCGTGCTGACCCGGCCCGCGCTGGTGGCCATTTTCGATTCGGTGAAGCACGAGATCGTGCTGGTCTCGGCGGCCTTTCCGGACAGCGGCCTGCCGGCGGACGTCGCGCATGCGGCCGCGGTGGCGCGGCTCGACGCCTTCGAGGGCGATCTGCGGCGTCCCCTGCCCGCCCTGCCGGCGCCGGTCGAGGCCCCCGCCCCGTCCTTCGCCTCGCCCGTGGACGAGCCGGCCTTCGGCGCCATGGTGGCCCGGGCCAAGGACTACATTGCCGCCGGCGACATCTTCCAGGTGGTGCTGAGCCACCGCTTCTCGGCGTCGTGGGACGGGGATCCGTTCGCCTTCTACCGGTCGCTGCGGCGGCGCAATCCGTCGCCCTATCTGTTCTTCCTCGACTTCGGCGACTTCCAGCTGGCCGGGTCGAGCCCGGAGATCCTCGTGCGGCTCAAGGACGGACGGGTCACCATCCGGCCGCTGGCGGGCACCCGGCCGCGCGGCGAGACCGCGGAACAGGACCGGGCCCTGGAGGCAGAGCTGCTGGCCGATCCCAAGGAACGGGCCGAGCACCTGATGCTGCTCGACCTCGGCCGCAACGACGTCGGCCGTGTCGCCGCCCCGGGCACGGTCGAGGTCACGGAAAGCTTCAAGGTCGAGCGATATAGCTCTGTCATGCATATTGTTTCTGATGTGCAGGGACAGGCCGATCCGCGACTGGACGCGGTCGACACCCTGCTGGCCGCCCTGCCCGCCGGCACACTGTCGGGGGCCCCCAAGGTGCGGGCCATGGAGATCATCGACGAGCTGGAGAGCGAGAAGCGCGGCGTCGGCTACGGCGGCGGGGTCGGCTACATCTCGGCCGGCGGCGAGGCCGATATCTGCATCGTGCTGAGGACCGCCCTATTCGCGGGCGGGCGGATCCACGTCCAGGCGGGGGCCGGGGTGGTGGCCGACAGCGATCCGGCGGCGGAGTATGCGGAGACGCGCGCCAAGGCCCGGGCCCCCATGAGCGCGGCGGAGGACGCCTGGCGCTATCCGTTCGGGAACAGGGGCTGAACCACCGTCGGCTCCTCGAAGCGCACGCCGGGGCCGAGCACCAGGACCCCCGCCATCAGCACGGCGGCGGTGGCGGCGAGACCGGCGGCGGCCAGCGCCGCCCAGGGACTGGCGCGCCGGGCCGGCGGCGTCAGGAGGTTGCGCGCCCTGTCGATGCTGTTGTCGGCCATGGAAGCCCCCTCCGCTGGAGGCCCCAGTTCCGCCGATCGTGGTTAATGAAGCCTTACCCGCGAGCCGGCTTGGCGCGGCCCCCAGCGCCGCCTAGAAGCGCTGGATGATCCTCGTCGTCGACAACTACGACAGCTTCACCTGGAACCTGGTCCACTATCTCGCGGAGCTGGGCGCCGAGACGCGCGTGGTGCGCAACGACGACCTGACCGCCGCGGAAGCCTGGGCGTTGAAGCCCGAGGCGGTGCTGCTGTCGCCCGGCCCCTGCTCGCCGAACGAGGCCGGGATCTGCCTCGAACTGCTGGCCACCGCGCCGGAGAATATGCCGATCTTCGGCGTCTGCCTTGGCCACCAGGCCATGGGCCAGGCCTTCGGCGGCGAGGTGGTCCGGGCCAAGGCCCTGATGCACGGCAAGACCTCGCCGATCGAGCATGCGGGGCAGAGCGTCTTCCGCGGCCTGCCCTCGCCTTTCACCGCGACCCGCTATCACTCGCTGGCGGTGAAACGGGAGACCCTGCCGGAGGTGCTGGAGGTCACCGCCTGGACCGCCGACGGGGAGATCATGGGCCTGTCGCACCGGACCCGGCCGATCCACGGCGTGCAGTTCCACCCCGAGTCGATCGCCACCGAGCACGGCCACGACCTACTGGCCAACTTCCTCGACCTGGCCGGCGTGCGCCGTATGGCGATGGTCTGACGTGGCGGACGGATTCAAGCCCCTTCTGGCCAAGCTGGTCGACGGCCGCGTGCTGTCGGCGGAGGAGGCGCACGCCTTCTTCGCCGCCTGCCTGAGGGGCGAGCCCACCCCGGCCCAGGTCGCCGCCGCCGTCACCGCCCTGCGCATCCGCGGCGAGACGGTGGACGAGATCGTGGCCTTCGCCACCGCCATGCGCGAGGCGGCGCTGCGCCTAGACCACCCCTATGAGGTGGTCGACACCTGCGGCACCGGCGGCGACGGCCAGCACACCTGGAACATCTCCACCGCCACCGCCCTGGTGCTGGCCGGGGCCGGGCTGAAGGTGGCCAAGCACGGCAACCGGGCGATGAGCTCGAAGTCGGGGTCGTCCGACGTGCTGGCGGCGCTCGGCGTCAACCTCGCCGCCACGCCGGC
>JADGMZ010000012.1 GCA_015234495.1 Brevundimonas sp.
CGCAGAACAGCTGGTAGTCCGCCGCGCTCGCGCCCTGCAGCCGCGCCGCGAAATCGTTCCCGGATGAAACGGCCGGGGTGGTCTGGATGGGGGTTGGTTCACGCTGGTCTGCGACGGCCACCGACATCCCGGTCACGGCGGCGAGCAGCCCGAACCCAAGGCCGAGCGCCGTCAATCGGACGGCTCGCCTCGCGGGAGCAGCAGGGGTCATCACGGCTTTCAGGCGACGCATGGCGGTTCTCCTTCCGGCGCCGGTGAAGCTCAGGGCGGGCAGGACCTGCGGGCCGGCGCGGCGCCGCAGGGCCTCGATCAGTGTTTCGGCGTAGGCGCGGCGGGTCTCGAGGCCGGCCCCGGCCAGCGCGAGGGCGTCGCACGCCTCTTCGCGGGCCGCCGCCCGACGCGCACGCAGCACAGGCATCAGGGGATTGATCGCCAGCAGGGCGAGCAGCCCCTCCTCAAGCCACAGGGTGCGATGGTCGCCGCGCTTGAGGTGAACCAGTTCATGGGCGATCACCGCACGGACCACGGCCGGATCCGCCGTCGCCGACAGCGCCGCCGGAAGGATCAGTCGCGGCCGGACGAAGCCGGACAGGAGCGGCTCGGGGGCCCCGGCGCTGACCCCGACGCGGGGCGTGGAAATCCCCAGGGTCCCTGCGGCCGTCACCACCAATCGCAGGGTCGCCGGGTCGGCCCGGTCGAGGGTCCGGACCAGTCGGGCGAGCCGCCACGCCCGGGACGCCAGTCGCCCCAGCCGCGCGAGCGTGAGCAGTCCGGCCAGGATGAGGATCGTCACGGCCAGGAGTCGGAGATCGAGGAGGAAAGCCGGTTCAACGGTCCCGGCGGTCGTCTCTGCGACGGCCTCGAACAGCGTGGGATCCTTCACGACGGGCGGCAGGGCGGCGATCTCCCGCACCGGCGCGGGGATCAGCAGCATGAGGCCGACGGCCAGGGGCGGCAGGACGGGCAGAACCAGCGCCGTCCCCCACATCCTGTCGCGCAGGCGCGGGTCGCCGCTCCGCCCCTCGACCAGCCGTCCCCCGACCCAGGCCGTCGCCGCCGTCGCGACCGAAAGGGCAAGCGACAGCGCCAGAAGCTCGAACGCCCCCATCAGCCTTCCTCCGTCCCGGAAGGCTCGTCCGCCAGGGCTTCTTCCAGCGCGACGATGTCCGCCTCGCTCAGCAACTGGCTTCCGGAAAAGGCCGCGGCCGGCAACGGCCCATCGACCTCGAGAAGATCGCCCAACCGCCGCATCAGTCCGCCGATCACCGCCACCTTCGGCTGGCGCGGCTCATAGACGGCGACGCCGTGCACCTGCCGCCGGACCAGCAGGCCCTTGGCGCGCATCCGCTCCAGCACGGTGCGGGTCGTCGACGAGCTCCACGCCAGCCCGTCCGCAATGCGCGTCTGGACCTCGCGCGCGCTCAACGGCCCGTCCCGCCAGAACGCCTTCAGCAGGTCCAGTTCGGCGTCGGTGGGCACGACGGAATCGGTCATGGACGGGGCTTTCGCTATTCAGGTCGCCCAAGCGTTACAATTGTAACGCCGCCCTGTCAAACGGACCGCCGGCCCTCTTCGCCCTTCCGTCGGCAGTCCTCAGACGATCCGGTCCGGATGGGTCTGGGTGCCCGGCGGGCGGGCGCCCTCGTCGACCTCCTGGTACTGGTCGTCGGTCTCGTGGATGGACAGGATGGTCTCGCCCGGGGTCATCAGGGCCGCGGCCGCGTCGCCCGCCTGGACGTCGGTCTTCGACGGCACCTTGAGGACCCGGGTGTCGCCGCCCTCGACGCCGACCGTGACGCTATAGATCCGCATGGTTCGTTCTCCTTGTTGCCGGGACAACGGCCCCCGGGGTCAGTGCGGTTTCAGGACGACCTTGGTCCATTCGTCCGGATGGTCGTGGAAGTTCCGGTAGCCGTCGGCGGCCTGTTCGAGCGGCAACCGGTGGCTGATCAGATCGGTGGTGTCGACCTTCCCCTCGAGGATCAGCTCCAGCAGCTGCGGAAGGTATTTCTGCACATGGGTCTGGCCGGTCTTGAGGGTCAGGCCCTTCTGCATGAAGGCGCCGATGGGCAGTTTGTCGCCGATGCCGCCGTAGACGCCGGGCACCGACACGCGACCGCCCTTGCGGCAGGCCATGATGGTCTCGCGCAGCACATGCTGGCGATCGGTGCCCAGCTTCGTCTCCTGCTTGACCGCGTCGATGATGTTGTCGGGGGCGAAGCCGTGGGCCTCCATGCCGACGGCGTCGATGCAGGCGTCCGGGCCGATGCCCGCCGTCATCTCCATCAGCGCCTCGCGAACCTTGACCTCGTGGTAGTTCAGCACCTCGGCCCCGTTCTTCTTCGCCAGCTCCAGCCGTCGGGGCAGGTGATCGATGGCGATGACGCGGGCGGCGCCCATCAGGATGGCGCTCTTGATGGCGAACAGCCCCACGGGGCCGCAGCCCCAGATCGCCACCGTGTCGCCCGGCTCGATCATGGCGTTCTCGGCCGCCATCCAGCCGGTCGGGAAGATGTCCGACAGGAACAGGACCTTCTCGTCCTCGATGCCGTCCGGCACCACGATCGGCCCCATGTCGGAATAGGGCAGCCGGGCGTACTCGGCCTGGCCGCCGGCGTAACCGCCGGTCAGGTGCGAATAGCCGTACAGCCCGGCGACCGGATAGCCGTAGGCGATCTCGGAGGCGTCGGACTTGTCGGCGGGATTGGAGTTGTCGCAGGCCGAATACTGCTGCTTGCCGCAATGGAAGCACTGGCCGCAGGCGATGACGAACGGCACGACCACCTTCTGGCCGACCTTGAGAGTCGAACGCGGTCCGACCTCCTCGACGATCCCCATGAACTCGTGGCCGAGGATGTCGCCGTTGGACATGCCCGGGATCATGCTGTCGTAGAGGTGCAGGTCCGAGCCGCAGATGGCGGTGGCGGTGATCTTGATGATGGCGTCCCGCGGGTTGACGATCTGCGGGTCGGGGACGGTGTCCACCTGAACGTTGTGCTTTCCGTGCCAGGTCAGGGCGCGCATGGATTTCCCTTCTTCTTGTTATTCGGGATCAGAGGTGACGGTCGGCGCGCGGCGCCGCGTCCGGGGCTTTCGAGGTCGGGATCTCGCCCGTCTCCATCAGCTGCTTGAAGCGGCGCAGCTCGCGCCGGGCCTGGATGCGCGGTTCGCGCTGCAGCACCTTGGCCACCACCTTGCCCACCGGCCCGGCCGGCGGATCGTAGCTGATGAAGACGCGCACCTCGGTTCCGCGGCCGAAGGCGTTGTCGCGGAACTCGATCCATCCCTCGTGGTCGATGTCGCTCTCCTCCAGGGAGCGCCAGGCGATGTATTCGCCGGGCCGCTCCTCGGTGATCTCGCTGACCAGTTCGAAATCGGCCCCGGCGGGCCCGGCGATGATCCAGCTCGAACGGCCGGATTCCATGACCTCGACGGACTTCACATTCTCCATGAACGTCGGCAGGTTCCGGAAGTCGCGCCAGAACGCGTACAGCTCCTGACGCGGCCGGTTGATCAGAACGGCGCGGACGCTGGCGGCCTCGTGCTCTCCCTCCACCCGGTCCCGGTCGGTGAAGGCGGTGGACTCGACCTCTGCATCGGTCGACATTGGATGTTCGGACATGGCGACTCCTTCCGGTCGCCAACCGCCTGTGGCCGGGGTTCGTTCCCGCAGGCCGTCGACCTGTCGCGTGGTGCTTGAACCCATCGCCCCTTTCGGCTATAGCCGCGCGCTCTTGAGATTTCCCCTCGCCGTGGACCCGGTTCCGCGGCGTTTCCGTTCGTAAGGTTTGACTGATGGCCAACAATGCCGGCGCCAAGAAAGCGATCCGCAAGATCGCGGCCCGCACCGAAGTGAACAAGGCGCGCCGCACGCGCGTCCGCACCTTCCTGCGCAAGTTCCAGGAAGCCGTGACGGGCGGCGACGCCGGCGCCGCCAAGGCCGCCTTCGTCGAGGCCCAGTCGGAGCTGATGCGCGCCGTCTCGAAGGGCGTCGTTCACAAGAACACCGGCTCGCGCAAGGTGTCGCGCCTGGCGGCCCAGCTGAAGAAAATGTCCGCCGCCTGACACAGCGGTCACGGACGGCCTTTCACGGGCCTGTCATGGTAAATTCGAACGAATTCAACGGCGAGGGCGCAACCGCTCCCTCGCCGTTTGCACGTGCGGCGCTAAGCCTCACCCGTCGAATTCGTGCTCGCCCCGGTGACGAAATCGGGGATTCCATTGGCTGCGTTTGGCTTTAGCGGAGTCAAACAATTTAACTGCCGTCAGCGAATCGAATCAGCGTTGACGACCGCGGCGCCCGGCGTAAGTTTGAGGGGCTAACGCACTTCCATCCCCCTACGGATGAACACGGCGCGGGACCAGTTTCGCGTCGGCGTGAGATGTCTGATCGAGAGCATGACCCCGACCCGGGCAGCGACCAGCTGCACCGGACAGGAGAAGTCGTCCACGATCCAGGCGCCTCGAAGGGCGGCGGTGATGGGTTTCTTTTTTACGGGTGGCTGAAGATGGCGGGGGGCGCACAGATGGCGGGCATGACGGATCCGGATCGCATCTGGACCGAGGCGGCGGGCCGCCTGCGCAGCGAGATCGGCGAAGGCGCCTTCAGCTCCTACATCGCCCCCTCGGCGGTGCGCACCGACGGCGCCGGCCAGCTGATCCTCGTCACCCCCACCGCCTACGCCCGGGACTGGGTGCGCAAGAACGCCCTGCGCCGGATGAACGAACTGTGGCTGGGCCTCGACGGCCTGGCGCGCCGGCTGGACGTGCGCTGCCGCGCCGAGATGGGCTCGGTCGCCCCGGCCTCGCAGGTCGCCGCCGGCCGCGCCGAGGCTTCCACGGCCAATGTCGTCTCCATGCCCATGGCCACCGTCGGACCGGTGGCCGACGGCGCCCGCGCCGTGCGCGCCGCCGGCCTGCAGGAGCGGCTCACCTTCGACAGCTTCGTGGAAGGCCAGGGCAACGCCTTCGCCCTCGCCATCGCCCGCCAGGCCGCGGCTTGGGCCGACGGCCACTTCAACCCGATCTTCTTCTGCGGCCCCTACGGCTACGGCAAGACCCACCTGCTCAACGCCATCGCCTGGGAGGCCCAGCGCCTGCGCCCCGACGCCAAGGTGGTCTATCTGACCGCCGAGCGCTTCCTGTCGACCTTCGTGCGGGCCATGCAGGACCGTTCGACCGCGGCCTTCAAGGAAAGCCTGCGCGGGGCCGACATGCTGCTGATCGACGACGTCCAGTTCGTCGGCGGCAAGGCCTCGACCCAGGAAGAGCTGCTGTCGACCCTGACGGCCCTGATCGAGGACGGCAAACGCATCGTCCTGTCGGCCGACCGCCCGCCGATGGCCCTGACCGAGGTCGAGCCGCGCCTGCGCAGCCACCTGGCCTCGGGCCTGACCTGCCCGGTCGAACCGGCCGATCGCGCCCTCAAGCTGGCCGTGGCCCGAAACCGCATCCAGGCCCTGGCCCAGCTCGGAGTCGTCTCGGGCGAGGCCCGCGCCGAGGTGCTGGAGCACCTGGTCGACCGCACCCCCGGCTCGATGCGCGAGCTGGAAGGGGCGGTGAACACCCTGGCCGCCGTCGCCGCCGCCCGGCTGCCGGCCCTGTCCGTCGACGAGGTCCAGATCCTGCTGGGCGCGGCCCTGCGCGGCGGGCCCGAGCGCCGCATCACCGTCGACGAGATCCAGAAGACGGTCGCCGAGCATTTCACCCTCAAACAGGCCGACCTGCTGAGCGAGCGCCGCACCCGCTCGGTGGCCCGCCCGCGCCAGATCGCCATGTGGCTGTGCAAGCAGCACACCACCCGCTCCTATCCGGACATCGGCCGCCGCTTCGGCGGGCGCGACCACACCACGGTCCTGCACGGCGTGCGCAAGATCGAGGAACTGATCGCCCAGGACGACCAGATCGCCCGGGACGTGGAAGCGCTGACGCGCAAGCTGAGGGGCTAGGTCCGGGTTCCAGGCCCCGGGTTGGGCGATGGGCGGGCGTGTTATCCACACATGCCTGCGGCTCGATCCCTGGCTCCCGGCCCCTGGAACCCAGCACCTTTCTTGCCCCTCCCGACCAATCCGCTAGTGTCGCTGGCCCATAGTGCAGCGGCGGCCGCCTGAGTCGCCCCGGGGGCGAGACCACCACATGCAACTGACCATCGAACGTTCCGCGCTCCTCAAGGCCCTCGGGCACGTGCAGAGCGTGGTCGAACGACGCAACACCATTCCGATCCTGTCCAACGTCCTGCTCAGCGCCGGACGCGACAAGCTCAGCTTCGCTGCCACCGACCTCGACATGGAGATGGTCGACGAGGCCGAGGCCCAGGTGAACGTCGAGGGCCAGATCACCGCCCCGGCCCACACCCTGTACGAGATCGTCCGCAAGCTGCCCGACGGGGCCGAGGTGTCGCTCAGCTACTCCGGCGACGACCCCCGTCTGGTGGTCCAGGCCGGCCGGTCGAAGTTCAACCTGCCGGTGCTGCCGGCCGGCGATTTCCCGGTCATGTCCACCGACACCTCGGGCGCCCGCTTCACCCTGCCTAAGGAAGACCTGGCCCGGCTGATCGACAAGACCCGGTTCGCGGTCTCGACGGAAGAGACCCGCTACTACCTGAACGGCCTGTATCTCCACACCGTGGCCGAGGCCGGCATCCCTCTGCTGCGCGCCGTGGCCACCGACGGCCACCGCCTGGCGCTCGCCGAGACCCCGGCCCCCGAGGGCGCCGCCGGCGGCCCCGGCGTCATCGTGCCGCGCAAGACCATCGACCAGGTCCGCCGCTTGCTCGACGACGGCTCCGGCGCGGTCGAGGTGATGGTGTCGCCCCAGAAGATCCGCTTCGAATTCGGCCAGGCCAGCCTGACCTCCAAGGTCATCGACGGCGCCTTCCCCGACTACATGCGCGTCATCCCCAAGGGCAACGACAAACAGGCCGACATCGACAACGCCGTCTTCGCCTCGGCCGTCGACCGCGTGGCCACCATCTCGGCCGAGAAGAGCCGGTCGGTGAAACTGGCCTTCGAGCTGGATCGCGTCACCCTGACGGTGCGCAACATGGAGGCCGGCCAGGGCGTCGAGGAGGTCGAGATCGGCTATTCCGAAGAGCCCTTCGAGATCGGCTTCAACGCCCGCTATCTGCTGGACGTCGCCGGCCAGATCACCGGCGAGACGGCGCATTTCAAATTCGCCGACCCGGCGAGCCCGACGCTGGTGCTCGATCCGGGCGATCCGGGCGTGCAGTATGTGCTGATGCCGCTGCGGGTGTAGGAGTCAGATTCCGCTCATCCCGGCGACCCGAAGGGCGGCGCGAAGCAGCCAAAGCCGGGACCCAGTTCTTTCGTTGTGTACGGAGGTTCGGGTTGGCGTTCTTCACCTACATCGTCGCCAGCCAGCGCAACGGGACGCTCTACACCGGCTCGACCGACAATCTGATCAAGCGGATCAACCAGCACCGCGAGGGTCACTTCGACGGCTTCACCTCCAAGCATGGCGTCGCCATCCTCGTCTGGTTCGAGACGCACGAAACCCGCCACGCCGCCTTCGTCCGCGAACGCCAGATCAAGGAATGGAAGCGGGCCTGGAAGCTGGAACTGATCGAAAAATCGAACCCCGGCTGGATCGATCTGATGGACACCTTCGGGCTGCCTGAGTGATCGGCCCTCCATTCCGCTCATCCCGGCGAAAGCCGGGACCCAGTTCTTTGGGTGATGTGACCACGAAATCTTCGCACCATCCCTCGTCCTGAAGCGCTCGCGTCAAGCTGGACAGGACTGGGTCCCGGCTTTCGCCGGGATGAGCGGAAAATGACCATGCACTCGTGTCGCACTTTCGCCGGGTCGTGCGGAATCGTGTAGCCATCTCCCAGTGATCACCGCCCTCACCCTCACCGACTTCCGCTCCTATGCGGCGGCGACCCTGTCCATCGCGGCGGGGACGGTGGTGCTGCATGGGCCGAACGGGGCGGGGAAGACCAATCTGCTGGAGGCGCTCAGCCTGTTCACCCCGGGCAAGGGGCTGCGCGGGGCCACGGCGCCGGAGATGGGGCGGCGCGAGCCGGGCGAGGCCGGGGGGCGGGCCTGGGCGGTGGCGGCGGTGCTGACCGATGGCGACGGCGAGACCAGGCTGGGCACCGGCGTGCAGACGCCGGGGGCGGCGCGGCGGATCGTGCGCATCGACGGCGAGACGGCCCAGCCGGGGCGGTTGCTGGATCACCTGCGGCCCGTATGGGCGACGCCGGAGCAGGACCGGCTGTTCTCCGACGCCCGGGCGGCGCGGCTGAAATTCTTCGACCGGCTGGTGTTCGCGGCGCAGCCGGATCA
>JADGMZ010000013.1 GCA_015234495.1 Brevundimonas sp.
GTTCGACCTCGTCGCGCAGCGGCCGGATCATCTGCGAGTGGCAGCTGTAGCAGCCCTCGGAGACGTAGATGTCCCGCCCGGCCTGCTCCAGCGGGGTGTAGGGCCGCACGCCCTCCACCTTCTCGATCGTGCTCTCCACCCAGAACAGGGGGGCGATCTCGATCAGCCCGCCGATCGACACCACGATGACGATGCCGATGGTCAGCCACAGCGAGTGGCGCTCGAATTTCTCGTGTCGCTTCCACATGGCGATTATTCCGCGGGCAGGGGTTGGGGTTCGATGGTCGAGGACGGAGCCGTTCCGGCGTCAGCCCCGGGCATGCGGATCGTCTTCCAGACGTTCCAGGCCATGATCACCGCGCCGGAGAAGAACATCAGGCCGCCCAGCACCCGGATGACGTTCTGGATGTGCTTGGCCGAGACGGTCTCGATGAAGCTGTTGGCGAGGAAGCCGTCCGGCGTGTACTCGCGCCACATCAGGCCTTCCATGATCCCGGAGACCCACATCGAGCTGATGTAGAGCACGATGCCGGTGGTCGCGATCCAGAAGTGCCACTCGATGGCGGCCTTGGAATACATGTCCGGCTTCTTCCACAGCCACGGCACCAGGCAGTAGATCGCCCCGAAGGTGATCAGGCCGTTCCAGCCCAGGGCGCCCGAGTGCACGTGGCCCACGGTCCAGTCGGTGTAGTGCGACAGGGCGTTGACCGTCCGGATGGACATCAGCGGCCCCTCGAAGGTAGCCATGCCGTAGAAGGCGATGGCGACCACCATCATGCGGATCACCGGGTCGGTGCGCAGCTTGTCCCACGCACCGGACAGGGTCATCAGGCCGTTGATCATCCCGCCCCACGACGGCATCCACAGCATGATCGAGAAGGTCATGCCCAGCGTCTGCGCCCATTGCGGCAGGGCCGTGTAGTGCAGGTGGTGCGGACCGGCCCAGATGTAGATGAAGATCAGCGACCAGAAGTGGACGATCGACAGGCGGTAGGAATAGACCGGCCGCTCGGCCCGCTTGGGCACGAAGTAGTACATGATCCCCAGGAAGCCGGTGGTCAGCCAGAAGCCGACGGCGTTGTGGCCGTACCACCACTGGGTCAGGGCGTCCTGCACCCCCGCGAAGGCCGAATAGCTGCGCGCCTCCAGCATCCCGACCGGCACGGCCAGGTTGTTGACGATGTGCAGGATGGCGATGGTGACGATGAAGGCGAGGAAGAACCAGTTGGCCACATAGATGTGCGGCTCCTTGCGCTTCCAGATCGTGCCCAGGAAGACCAGCAGATAGGCGACCCAGACGATGGTCAGCCACAGGTCGGTCAGCCACTCGGGCTCGGCGTATTCGCGCGACTGGGTGATGCCGGCCAGATAGCCGGTGGCGGCCAGCACCACGAACACCTGGTAGCCCCAGAACACGAACCACGGCAGCACGCCGCCGAACAGCCGCGCCTTGCAGGTGCGCTGCACCACCCAGAAGGAGGTGGCGATCAGGGCGTTGCCGAGGAAGGCGAAGATCACGCCCGAGGTGTGCAGCGGGCGGATGCGGCCGAAATTGGTCCAGCCATGCTCGGGGAAATACAGCTGGTTCGGCCAGGCCAGCTGGGCTGCGGCGATGACGCCCACCAGCATTCCGACCACGCCCCAGAACACCGTGGCGATGACGCCGGCCCGGATCACCCCGTCGGCGTATTTCGACGGGTCGGAGCGGAAGCGGCCGTTGGCCACGCCCACCGTCATCGCCGCCAGGGCGAGCACCCCGGCCGCGGTCAGGATATAGCCGTGGAACCGGAAGGCGGCGTCGTCGGTGAACGCCGTCCCGAGCAGGGCCGCGATCGCCGCGACCCCCACGAATAGGAACAGCGCCACGACGTCGGGGGGCGTGTCTGTATCCTGTGAAACGGTCGTGGTCATCCGCCTGAGGTCTCCTGTGAAGGCGCGGGGTGCGTGCCGCGACTCGCCGGCCGCCGCTTTGCGCCAGCGCAAAGCCGGGGTTGGAAATTCATGCTCTCGAGGGCGTCTGGAGACCGCCATGCACGCTAGCGACAGCCCCGAAACCCGCACGCTCGGCCTTGACCTGATCGTTCTCGGTGCGCTGCTCGCGATCGCGGCGGGCGCGGCCGGCTTCGCCGCCGCCGAACACATGGCCCGGTCCTCCGGCGTGTGCGGTCCGGCCGGATCCCACTGCCTGCTGTGCGTCGCCGCCGCCGGAGCCTGTCTGGCCGCCGTCGGCGTCATGGTCTCCGGCGGCACCCTGCTCGTTTCCGGCCGGCACCGCCTCGTCCGGCGCTCCGCACGCCTCTGACGCCTTCGCCTTCCCGGCCCGGGCCAGGGCGCTTCGCACCGCCGTCAGAAGGGCGTCGGTCAGCAGCGGCTTCTCGATGATCGGCACCCCCGCCGCCGCGGCCCGCGCCTTCACGATCATGCGCGGATTGGTCGTCATCAGCACCGCCGGCAGCCGCACCCCGTTGGCGCGCAGCTGCTCCAGAAGGTCCAGCCCGTCGATGTCCGGCAGGTGGTAGTCCAGCACCAGACAGCCCTCGACCGGCAGGTCGGAAGCCAGCAGACCGGCGGCGTCGCTGAAGCTGCGGACGTCCAGACCCTCCAGGTCGAACGAGAACTGGACCGCGTGCGCGACCGCCGGATCGTCGTCGACGAGCAGGACGGCCGGCCGCGCCTCCGGACCGGTGGCGATCGGGCTCATGCGCAGAGGCTTTCCAGACGGCCGCGCTGGATCAGGCGCACGTGCCGGGTCGAACGGGCCTCGATCAGGCCTTCCGTCTGCAGCTGCGACAGCGTCCGCGAGACGGTGTGGATGGTCAGGCCGATGTAGTCGGCGATGTCCTGGCGGGTCATCGGCAGGTCGATGACCTCGAGCTGGCCCAGCCGCCCGGCGAAATCGAGCAGGAAGGCCACGACCCGTTCGGTCGCGCCCTGCCGCGCCAGGATCAGCGCATGGTGCTCACTGCGGTGAACCGCGCGGATCGTGATCTGCCACAGGGCTCGGGCCAGGTTGATGTCCTCGCCGGCGCGGGCCGCCAGATCGGCGCGCTCGATGGCCGAGGCGTGAACGGTGCTCAGGGCTTCGGCGGTGGTGGTGTGCTCGATCCCGGCCTCCAGGCCGACGAAGTCGCCCGGCAGATGGAAGGCGGTGACCTGGCGACGACCGTCGCTGAGCAGGCGATAGCTGATCACCGCGCCCTTCAGCACCCGATAGACCAGTCGCACCGGGTCGCCCTGGCGGAACAGCTGCTCGCCCGGGGCGAACGGCGAACGGGGGGCCGCCGAGGCCGTAGCGAAGGCGGCGCAGAGATCACACCCCGCCAGTTCCGCACGCGGAGCCGCGGCGGGCGTGTCAGGGATCGTGGAGGAGCGCAGAGCGGGCATGGCGGGTTCCGTAAACTGGATGCCGCAACCTAGGTCCGGCCCCGTTCCGCCGATATTCGGGTCTGCTCCCTAAGGGGTTTCCCGGACTGGACAGACTCCGCCCCGCAGTCTTGATCCCACCGCCGCCGTTGACGCCGGCCTGCCGATTGACCTCATGCCCATTGCCTTCGACCCGGAAATCCTTCGGCGATCCGACATGTTCGCCGGCCTGTCCTCCGAGGCTCTCGAGGCCGTGGTCGGCGCGGGCTCGGTCCGCAAGCTGGCCTCAGGAACCCGCGTCTTCGCCCAGGGCGATCCGGGGGTCAGCGGCCACAGCCTGCTCGAGGGGCGGGTGAAGATCGTCCAGGCCCGCGCCGACGGCGGCCAGTCGGTGCTTCGCTTCATCGGCCCGGGCGAGATGTACGGCACCGTCGCCGCCCTGATGAACCAGCCCTTTCCGGCCGACGCCATCGCCGTGGTCGACAGCGTCGAGATCTGGTGGACCCTGCCGACGCTGCGCCAGCTGATGCGCCAGCATCCCGACATCGGCCTGCGTTCGACCGCCGCGGCGGGCCAGCGCCTGCTGGACCTCCAGGGCCGGATCGGCGAACTGACCGGCGAACGGGTCGAGACCCGCATCGCCCGCACCCTGCTGCGCCTGATGGAGAAGGCCGGACGCCGGACCAGCGAAGGCGTCGAGATCGACTTTCCGATCACCCGCCAGGACCTCGCCGAAATGACCGGCTCGACCCTGCACACCGTCAGCCGCACCCTTGCGGGCCTCGATCACCGCGGCGTCACCGGAAGCACGCGCCGCCGGATCGTGGTCCGCGATCCCCGCGCCCTGGCCCAGCTGGCCGAGCAGGGCGCCGACTAGGAACGAAGAGGGCCGACCCCTTCAGGTCGGCCCTCCGCCCCGCCGGCCCGCGATCAACGCAGGCGGGCCAGCATCTCGGTGAAGCGACGGCGCGCCAGCGGCGGCGTGCGATCGACCGCGGTGCGGACGTTGGTCACATTGGCGTCGGCGGTTCCGACCTGGACCAGGCCGACCATGCCCATGCTGTAGTGCGGGGCGCACTTCACCCCATAGACGCCGGGCGTGCTGACGCGCAGGACGAACTCGCGTCCCATGGCACCGCGGGTGACGCTGACGCCGGCGGGAAGCATTCCGGCGATGGTTTCGGCGTTGTGGCCCGGGTCCGTCGGGACATAGCGGATGGTGTCGCCGGGACGGGCGTGCACGACCGCGGGAGAGAAGACCATCGCCCCGCCGGGACCGCGGTTCAGCATCTGCACGGTGTGTTCGGCGGCGACAGCCTGACCGGCCGCGAGAAGGGCGGCGCCGGCGCAGACGATGGGGAGCAATTTCGCGAACATTGACTTGGACTTTCAAGATGATTGCGCGAGACGTTCGCGCCACGGGGCCGTTCTAGTCTTGCCGCTCACCCAAACGTTGCGGCCGAACAAATGCAGGCCTCCGTAGAATCCCGGATGTCAGCCGGAAACAGCCCGCATTCCTCCAGTCTCATCTGTTCCCGCACGTCGAAATCGATCTTGCGGCACAGGACGTACAGCAGCCGCCATTTGGCGCAGGCGGCCTCGGGAATGGCGAAGCCCCGGGTCATGGCCGCAGCCGCATCGAGCAGGCCCCGAACCACGCCATGCTCGGCCGCCATCAGGGCCGCGGCCTCCGTCGCCTCCGGCCCTCCGGCCAGCAGCATGGGGAAGACCACGGCGTCCTCGCGCTGCTGGTGGGCTTCCAGCGCATCCAGAATTCCGATCAGCCGGTCGGACAGGCCGTGCGGCCACAGGTCCTTGTCGCTGTGCGCCCTCTCGCAGGCCAGGGCCAGGGCGACGGCGTCCCCGATCAGGGCGATCAGGGCGCGATGGTACCGCTCGCGGATGTGGCGGACCAGGTCGGCCGGGCTCGCCGGCGGCGCGGTCTCGGGATCCTGCAGCCGCGTCAGTCCGCGGGTCAGGTTGCGCCGGTCGACCCGGCCGCAGTCGGTGACGCCCCAACGCCGCAGGACGGCGGGATCGGTTTCACCGGTCAATTCAAAATGGGGGTGGGGCCCCTCGGCGGGGCGCCGGGACTGTGGCCGCATCGACTCGTCTCCGTGGTGCGTCCCCATGGCGCGGTCGGGCCGGCGGGTCGTTGCGCTCGAACAATCACCCTGGCCCGGGAATCGGCGAGCCTTCTACGGAAGGAGATTCCCCCATGGCGTTCGACAACCCCCTCGCGGCCGATATCTGGTCGAGCAAATACCGCTTCCGCCCGAGCGACGGGGCCGGGGATGATACGGTCGAACAGACCTGGGCGCGGGTCGCCGCGGCGATCGCCGAGGCCGAGGCTCCCAAGGCGCGCCGGCAGTGGCGCGACCGCTTCGCAGGCGCCCTGGCGGACTTCCAGTTCCTGCCCGCCGGGCGGATCATGGCCGGGGCCGGCACCGGCCGCAGCGTGACCCTGTTCAACTGCTTCGTCATGGGCACGGTGCCCGACGACCTGAACGGCATCTTCGAGGCCGTCCGCGAGGCGGCCGTGACCATGCAGCAGGGCGGCGGCGTCGGCATGGACTTCTCCACCATCCGCCCTTCCGGCGCGCCGGTGAAGGGCGTCGGCGCCGACGCCTCGGGCCCGCTCAGCTTCATGGACGTCTGGGATTCGATGTGCCGCACCATCCTCTCGGCCGGCCAGCGCCGCGGGGCCATGATGGGCTGCCTGCGCATCGACCACCCCGATATCGAGGCCTTCATCGACGCCAAGCGCGATCCGCTGCGGCTGCGCAATTTCAACGTCTCGGTGCTGGTCCCCGACGCCTTCATGGAGGCTCTGCAGGCCGATGGCGACTGGCCGCTGGTGTTCGGCGGCGTCACCTACCGCACGGTGCGCGCCCGCGACCTGTGGAACCGGCTGATGCAGGCCACCTACGACGTGGCCGAGCCGGGCGTGATCTTCGTCGACCGCGTCAACGCCCGGAACAACCTCGCCCACTGCGAGACCATCTCGGCCTCCAATCCCTGCGGCGAGCAGATGCTGCCGCCCTACGGCGCCTGCCTGCTCGGCTCGATCAACCTCGCCCGGCTGGTTCCCAATCCGTTCGAGCCCGGCGCCGGCCTCGACGAGGAGCGGCTCGGCGAGCTGACCCGCACCGCCATCCGCTTCCTCGACAACGTCATCGACGTGTCCCGTTTCCCGCTCGAGGCCCAGGACGCGGAAGCCAAGGCCAAGCGCCGCATCGGCCTCGGCGTCACCGGCCTGGCCGACGCCTTGGTGTTCTGCGGGGTCCGCTACGGCGAGGAAGAGGCCGCGCAGCTGACCCGCCGCTGGCTGGGCGTCATCCAGCGCGAGGCCTATCGCGCCTCCGCCGAACTGGCCGCCGAGAAGGGTCCCTTCCCGCTGTGGGATCCGGTCATGCTGGACACCCCCAACCTGCAGGCGCTCGACGACGACACCCGCGACCTGATCGCCCGCAACGGCCTGCGCAACGGCTGCCTGACCTCCATCGCGCCCACGGGAACCACCTCCCTGATGGCCGGCAATGTCTCCTCGGGCATCGAACCGGTGTTCGCCTACGCCTACACCCGCAAGGTGCTGCAGAAGGACGGGTCGAAGCGCGAGGAGGCGGTCGAGGACTACGCCCTGGCGGTATGGAAGCGCCTGCACGGCGACGCGCCCCCGCCCGAGCACGCCTTCGTCACCGCCCAGACCCTGACCCCGACCCAGCACCTGCGCATGCAGGCGGCGGCGCAGGCGATGATCGACAGTTCCATCTCCAAGACCGTCAACTGTCCCGAGGACATCGCCTTCGACGCCTTCGCCGACGTCTACGTCGAGGGCTGGAAGCTGGGCTGCAAGGGCCTGACCACCTACCGGCCCAACGCCGTGACCGGCTCGGTCCTGTCGGCGGCCCCGGCCGAACCGGCCAAGGCCGCCGCCCCGGCCGGACCGCCCGCCGAGCTCAGGCTCAGCCCGCGGCCCGAGTCGCTGCCCGGCGCCACCTACAAGATCAAATGGCCCGACAGCCCCCATGCGGTCTACGTCACCCTCAACGACGTCGACGGCGGCGACGGTCCGCGCCCGTTCGAGATCTTCATCAACTCCAAGAACATGGAGCACTACGCCTGGACCCTGGGCCTGACCCGGATGATCTCGGCGGTGTTCCGGCGCGGCGGCGACGTCAGCTTCGTCGCCGAAGAGCTCAAGGCGGTGTTCGATCCGCGCGGTGGCGGCTGGATGAACGGCCGCTACGTCCCCTCGCTGCTGGCGGCCATCGGCGGCGTGATCGAGCGCCACCTCGCCCGCGACGCCGAGGCCTGCGCCGAGCATGTCCATGACGCCGACGAACCGGCCC
The DNA here is from genome assembly GCA_015234495.1 of Brevundimonas sp. Taxonomy (GTDB): domain Bacteria; phylum Pseudomonadota; class Alphaproteobacteria; order Caulobacterales; family Caulobacteraceae; genus Brevundimonas. The sequence continues at coordinate 7,716 of JADGMZ010000013.1, forward strand.
CCTCCCCCGCTCCCGCGGCGGCGCCCGGCTCCAGGGCCTGCTGCCCGCGCTGCGGCACGCCCGGCCTGGTGCGCAAGGAGGGCTGCGACACCTGTTTCGACTGCGGCTATTCGAAGTGCGGCTAGGCTGAACCGGCCCGTCGTCCCGGACACCGCCCGGCGGTGATCCGGGACCGGGCGGCGCCCTCTCAGTACCGGTAGTCGAGGCTCAGCCAGAGCTTGATGGCGTCCGGGAAACCGGTCCGCTCGCCCTCGAAACGCGTGATCAGCAGCTGCAGCTCCGCCATCGTCGGCGAGCGCCAGTCGAGGCGGGTCCGCAGCGTCAGGGCGTGGCCCTCGCGCGCCGCCCCGGCCTGGTCGACCGACCCGCTGCGCAGTCGGCTCTCGAAAATGATGCGCGACCCGTCGTCGGCCGACGTCCGGGCCGCGGCGGCCGCGGGAACAAGGAACGGCCGCCAGGGCGGCGGCCGATACGGCCTTGAGCAGGCCTCGTCTCCGGAAAGAAAGAATGCGGCCGCCGGAGATGGCTCCGGCGGC
>JADGMZ010000014.1 GCA_015234495.1 Brevundimonas sp.
TCTCCGCGCTCCAGGAAGGCGTCGGAGACGGCGATGGCCGCGTCGAGCAGGCCGCCGCCGTTGTTGCGCAGGTCGAGCACATAGCCCTTGATGGCCGGGTTCTCGGACTTCAGCCGGGCGATGGCCTCGGTCAGTTCGCGGCCCGTGTTCTCGTTGAAGGTCGAGATGCGCAGCACGCCGTAGTCGCCTTCGATCCGGCCGGTGACGGAATCGATCTTGATGACCTCGCGGGTCAGGACGACCTCGCGCGGTTCCTCGCCGTCACGCAGGAAGGTGACCTTGACCGAGGTGCCGGCGGCGCCGCGCAGCTTTTCGGAGACCTGGCTGACGGTCAGACCGGTCGAGTTCTGGCCCTCGATGGCGGAAATGACGTCGCCGGCCTGGACGCCGGCGCGGGCGGCGGGGGCGCCGTCCATCGGCGAGATGACCTTCACCAGCCCGCCCTCGGACGAAATGGTCAGGCCGACGCCGGTATACTGGCCCTCGGTGCGCTCGCGCAGGTCGGCGTAGCCCTTGACCGGCAGGTAGGAGGAGTGCGGGTCCAGCGCGCCCATCATGCCCTGCAGGGCGGCCTCGATCAGCTTCTTGTCGTCGACGGGCACGACGTAGTCGCGTTCGACCGTGGCCAGGGCGTCCCCGAACAGGCCGATCAGGCGGAAGGCCTCGTTGCGCGGCGTCTGGCCCGCGGTCGTGGCGGCACCCAGGCCGACCACGGTGGCGGCGGCGGCGCCGATCATCAGCAACTTGCGCATACAGTCTTCTTCCAGCGGGCCGGGACGCGGCCTGAACAACATGAGTTATGAGGCCTGAGGCGACCAAATCGTGGCCGACCGGCGGTCGACCGATAAAATCAGCGTCATCGGGGGAAGGGAAGGGCGTTGAGCCCGAATCCCTGATCCCTCATCTGAGCCACGGCGCCGGATCGACCGGGCGTTCGTCGCGGCGGAGGTCGAAGCCGATCTCGCCGTCGGGGCCGGCGCGGCCGAGGTCCTGGCCGTCGGAGACGCGGTCGCCGGTCTCGACGGAGACCTCCTCGAGGCCGGAGATCACCGCCCGCCAGCCGGGCCCGAGGTCGAGGACGACGACCTGGCCCCAGCCTTCCAGGGGGCCGGTCCAGGCCACGACGCCGGCGGCCGGGGCCTGCGCCTCCAGCTCGCCGCCACGCCACCGCCAGCCGCTGACGCCATCGCCGAAGCGGACCGAGGGGGCGCCCTCGACAGGGCGGGTCAGGCGGTCGCGGCCGGCCGGGCGGGCTGCGGTGAGCGAGACGGCCTCGGGGTCGGCGGCGGGCGTCGACCCGCCGAGGGCGCGCAGGCGGGCCTCCAGCGCGGCGGCGGCGCGTTCGGCCGTGTCGGCCTCGGCGCGCAGCACGGCGCGCAGCCGCGCCTGGCGGCTGGCCATGGCCTCGGCGCGGGCGCGGCGGTCGCCCTGTTCGCTCTCGGCCGTGAACAGGGCCTCGCTGTTCAGGGCGGCGAGGCGGCGGACGCGGGTGATCTCGGCCTGGCGATCGGCCAGGGCGCCGGCCCGGGCCTGAAGCTCCGGCGCGACCGCCTTCATCAGGATGGCGGCGCGGACGGTGTCGACGGCCTTGTCGGCGGGGACCAGCAGCGGCGGCGGCGGGCGGCGGCTCATCATCTGGAGGGCCGAGAGCAGCCGGGTCTGACGGCCGCGGGCCCGCGACAGGCGGGCGGCGAGGGCGGCCTCGCGCTCGCCGAGGGCGCGCAGGCGGGCGCGCTGGGCGGCGATGGTCGCGTCGCCGGCGGCCACGTCGGCCCCCAGCGCGGCCAGCTCGCGCTCCAGCCGGGCGATTTCGGCGGCGGCCTCGGCGGCCTCGGCGCGCAGGCGCAGGGCGCGGGCGCGTTCGTCGCGGAACTCGGCCTGCAGACGGCCGATCTCGGCGCTCTGCGGAGCGGCGGCGGCCACCGGCAGGGCGGTCAGGACGGACAACAGGGCCAGGGCGGCGGGACGCATAAGACCTTTTGCGCGAAATCTGAGCCCGGATGCGAGGGCATCTGAACCGATTTCGCTTCTAGTCCCTGTGATAGGGCGATCCGGCGAGGATGGTCACGGCGCGATAGAGCTGTTCCGCGAGCATCGCCCGGGCCAGGGCGTGCGGCCAGGTCTGGGGTCCGAAGGCGAGGGTGGAGGCGGCGGCGGCGCGGACGCTGGCGTCCAGCCCGTCGGCCCCGCCGATGGCGAAGGCCAGGCGGCGCTCGCCGCGGTCGCGCAGCATGGCGATGTGGTCGGCGAAGGCGCGGCTGGAGAAGGTCTTGCCGCGTTCGTCGCAGGCGATCAGATGGGCGCCTTCGGCGGCCTTGAGGATCAGTTCGGCCTCGGCCGCCCTGCCCGGCTTGCGGGCTTCGAGATCGATCAGTTCGAGCGGGCCGAGGCCCAGCGCGCGGCCGGACAGGGTGGCGCGTTCGGCGTAGTCGGCGGCCAGCGTCGCCTCGGGGCCGCGCCCCGGCCTGCCGATGGCGATGACGGCCAGCTTCACGGACCGGTCAGGCCGGGCGGGCGTCGACGCGGTGGCCGCTGTCGACCGACCAGATCTTCTCGATGTTGTAGAAGGCTCGGACTTCCGGGCGGAACAGGTGGACGATGACGTCGCCGGCGTCGAGCAGCACCCAGTCGCAGTGCGGCAGCCCCGAGACCTTGACCTTGCCCAGGCCCTGCTCCTTCAGCGTGCGCTGCAGGTGATCGGCCAGGGCGCCGACGTGGCGGTGCGAGCGGCCGGAGGCGACGATCATGGTGTCGGCCATGGGGCTTTTGCCCTTCAGGTCGATGAGCACGATGTCCTGGGCCTTGTCTTCGTCGAGGCGGCCGAGAATCGCTGTCTCCAGCACGGTCGAGCCGACGGGGAGGGGAGCCAGGTTCTCGGGCGGACCGTCTTCGGAGTGGATGGGCGCGATGGGATCCATCTCGTGCGCCGTGTTCGAGACGGCGCTGTCTTGCGCATCGTGCGCGGGCGAGGGGGTCAGCGGAGGGCTCCAGGGAGATTACTAAAGCGGCAGACTAGCACAAACGCGCCGCGGCGTCACCCGTTGCGCCGGGCCGGCGGGGGCGCGGCCCTGGCCGCGGCCCGCAACTGGGTCGAGGAGCGGGGGTTCAGGGGGGCGTTGAGCAGCGTCCAGGCGGGCGCCGCCAGCTCGGCCAGCCGCCGCGCGCGAGAGGCCGGGACGCGGGCGGCGGCGAAGCGGGCGGCGGCGGGGGCGGTGCGGCTGTCCAGCTGCGAGCCGGGCCGGGCGATCACCGCCACCGGCACGGTGCGCATGATGTCGGTCCAGCCCCGCCAGCGGTGGAAGGTCGCCAGATTGTCCGACCCCATCAGCCAGACGAAGCGCACCCCCGGATGGCGGGCGACGAGGGCCCGGAGAGTGTCGATGGTCCGCTGCGTGCCGACGCGGGTCTCGAAATCCGAGACGATCATGGATGGCCCGGCGGCGGCGTGGGCGGCGGCGGCGCGGGCGGAGGCCATGCGCCGGGCCAGGGGGGCGGTGTCGGCCGCGTCCTTCAGCGGGTTCTGCGGCGACACCAGCCACACCACCCGGTCGAGATCGAGCCGGCGCAGGGCCGTCTCGGCGACGTGGGCGTGGCCGTCGTGGGCCGGATTGAACGAGCCCCCGAAGAGGCCGACCTTCATCCCCGGCGAGAGGTCCAGCCCGTCGCGCAAGCCCCCGGGGCGGGGGCCGAAAGCCTTGGGGGCGGGACCGGCGTGGAAGAAGGCCAAGGCGGGCTCGGGCGGCGTGGGCGACTTATGCTCACGCGCGCCCTAACACGCCCCGGCGGCGCTGTCGCGGACCTTCAGCCGGGCTGTCGCTTGAAGGTGTCGCCGACCTCGGTGGCGTCGGGACCGTCGGGGCCGGCGCTGCGCTTCTCGCGCTCGGCGTTGCGCTTGACGGCCTCGTCCGAGGTCGAGGCGTCGGGCCGCCCCAGCGGAATGGCGCCGTTATCGTCGCGGCCTTCGGTCTGGATGGGCTTCTGATCGGTCATGGCGGGGCTCCTTTCCCAAGGGAAGCGGCCCGCCCGGCGGATGTTCCCGGCGCGCCGTCGTCAAGGCCGGGTCTGGCCCTGGCCGCGGATGACGTATTTGAAGCTGGTCAGCTGTTCGGCGCCGACCGGGCCGCGGGCGTGCAGGCGGTCGGTGGAGATGCCGATCTCGCCCCCAAAGCCGAACTCGCCGCCGTCGGCGAACTGGGTCGAGGCGTTGGCCAGGACGATGCCGGCGTCGGCCTCGGCCAGGAAGCGTTCGACGGCGGCCTCGTCCGAGGCGACGATCGACTCGGTGTGGCCCGAGCCGTAGCGGGCGACGTGGTCGAGGGCCTCGTCCATGCCGTCGACCACCTTCACGGCCAGGATCGGCTTCAGGTATTCGGTCGCCCAGTCGTCGTCATTGGCGGCGGTGGCTTCGGGAACGATGGTCCGGGCGGCGGCGTCGGCGCGCAGTTCGCAGCCGGCGCCGGTCAGGTCCCCGGCGATCTTCGGCAGCAGGTCGTCGGCCACGGCGCGGTCGATCAGCAGGGTCTCGGCGGCGCCGCAGACGGAGACGCGACGCATCTTGGCGTTCATGACCACGGCGCGGGCCATGTCGGGATTGGCGCTCTCGTGGACATAGACGTGGTTGACGCCCTCCAGGTGGCCGAGGACGGCGACCCGGGCCTCGGTCTTGACCCGCTCGACCAGCGAACGGCCTCCGCGCGGGATCAGCAGGTCGATGGCGCCGTCGAGACCGGTGAGGATCTGGCCGACGGCGGCGCGGTCGCGGGTGGTCACGATCTGCACCGTGTCCGGCGACAGGCCGGCGGAGGTCAGGCCCTCGGCCAGGGCCTCGTGGATGGCGAGGTTGGAGCGCAGGCATTCCGAGCCGCCGCGCAGGATCACGGCGTTGCCGGCCCGGACGGCGAGGGCGGCGGCGTCGGCGGTGACGTTGGGACGGCTCTCGTAGATGATGGCCAGCACGCCGATGGGGGTGCGGACGCGGGCGATGTCGAGGCCGTTCTCGGGAGTCCAGCGGGCGGTCTCGACGCCAACGGGGTCGGGGATGGCGGCGATCGACTCCAGCGCGCCGATGACGCCCTCCAGCCGTTTCGGATCGAGCGCCAGCCGGTCCATCATGGCCGTCGCCATGCCCTTGGACTTTGCATCGTCGAGGTCGGCGGCGTTGGCGGCGAGCACCTTGTCCGCGCGATTCCGCAGGGCGGTGGCCATGCCGGCGATGGCCTTCGTGCGCGTCTCCGGCCCCGCGAGGGCCAGGGCGCGGGCGGCGGCGCGGGCGCGGCGGCCCATGGCCAGCATGTCGGTTTCGAGAGTGGATGGGGCGGTCGGGGCGGGGGCGTCCTGTGTCATGGTCATCCCTTTAAGGTCGCGTCCGAAGGCGAGGTTTCAAGGGGCGGCGGTCTCGCGCAGGGCCAGATCGTCGGCGTGAATGACCACCGGTCCGCCGGCATAGCCCAGCGCCGCCTTCAGTCCGCCGGAGCGGACGCCCATGATCTTCGACACGTCGTTGTCGTCGTAGCGCACGAGGCCGCGGGCGATCTCGACGCCCTTGTCATCGTAGATCTCGACCGGGTCGCCCTTGCCGAAATCGCCTTCGCTCGCCGTGATGCCGACGGCCAGCAGCGACTTGCCGCGGGTCAGGGCGCGGGCGCAGCCCCTGTCGACGGTGAGGCGGCCGCGGGTGGCGAGCGAGCCGCCGATCCATTGCTTGTAGGCCGCCTTCACCGTGGTGGCGGGGGCGATCAGGGTGCAGCGGCGGCCCTCCTCCAGGGTCGGGACGTTGCGGGTCTTGGGTTTGCCCTCCGCGATCAGGGTGGCGCAGCCGGCCTCGGCGGCGATACGCGCCGCCATCAGCTTGGTGGCCATGCCGCCCGTGCCGACTCCCGCCTCGGCGTTGGCGCCGGTGGCCATGGCCTCGATCTCGGGCGTCAGCTCCTCGATGTAGGGGATATGCTTCGCATCGGGATCGCTGCGCGGATCGGCGGTGTAGAGGCCGTCGATGTCCGACAGCAGGACCAGCAGGTCGGCGCTGATCATCTGGGCCACGCGGGCGGCCAGCCGGTCGTTGTCGCCGTATTTGATCTGGTCGGTGACGATGGTGTCGTTCTCGTTGACGATCGGCACCGCCCCCATGTCGAGCAGGGCGCCGACCGTGGCGCGGGCGTTGAGCCAGCGGCGCCGCGTCTCGGTGTCGTCTCGGGTCAGCAGGATCTGGGCGACGATGATGTCGTGGGGATCGAAAACGGATTCCCAGGCGTGCATCAGCATCGACTGGCCGGCGGCGGCCGCGGCCTGCTTCTTCTCCAGACCGGCGCCGCGGGCCCGGCTGCCCAGCCGGCGGCGGCCGAGAGCGACCGCGCCGGAGGACACCACCAACACCTGCTTCCCGTCGGCCTTGAAGCCGGCGATGTCGGCGGCGAGGCCGCGCAGGCGCACCAGGTCGACGGCGTTGGTCTTGCGATCCACCAGCAGGGAGGAGCCGATCTTGATCACGATCCGGTCGGCGGCGGCGATGGCGGTCGCGGCCAGGGGCGGATCGGCGAGAGTCACGGCGCCCACCCTCCCGGCGTCTCCACAATGGTCTCGTCGGTTTCGGCCGGGGCGACCTCGCCGCGGTCCTTGCGGACCTCGGTCCAGGCGGCGCGGAGCAGTTCGGTGACGCCTTCCCCGGAGACGCCGGAGACCAGCATCGGACGGCGGCCGGCGACGGCTTCCAGTTCGGCGGCCTTTTCCTCGCGCGCCTCGGGGGTCAGGGCGTCGATCTTGTTGAGGGCCAGCACTTCGGGCTTGTCGGCGAGGCCGGCGCCATAGGCTTCGAGCTCGTGGCGGATGATGCGGTAGGCGTTCGACACGTCGTCCTGAGTGCCATCGATCAGGTGGATCAGGCAACCCGAACGCTCGACGTGGCCGAGGAAGCGGGTGCCGATTCCGGCCCCCTCGTGGGCGCCCTCGATCAGGCCGGGAATGTCGGCGATGACGAAGCGCTCGGTGGTCGACAGGTCGACCACGCCGAGGTTGGGCACGAGGGTGGTGAAGGGGTAATCGGCGATCTTGGGCCGGGCGGCGCTGGCGGCGGCGAGGAAGGTCGACTTGCCGGCGTTGGGCAGGCCGGCGAGACCGACGTCGGCGATCAGTTTCAGGCGCAGCCAGATCCAGCGCTCCTGGCCTTCCTGACCGGGGTTGGCGTAGGTCGGGGCCTGGTTGGACGGCCCCTTGAAGCGGACGTTGCCCCAGCCGCCGTTGCCGCCCTTGAGCAGCATCTCGGTCTTGCCGGCCTCGTCCATGTCCAGCAGCACCGTCTCCTTGTCGTCGTCGAGCACCTGGGTGCCGACCGGAACCTTGAGGATGACGTCCTCGCCCTTGGCGCCGTGCATCTGCCGGCCCATGCCGTGGACGCCGGTCTGGGCCTTGAAATGCTGCTGGTAGCGGTAGTCGATCAGGGTGTTCAGCCCCTCGACGGCGGTGATCCAGACATTGCCGCCATTGCCGCCGTCGCCCCCGTCCGGACCGCCGTTGGGAATGAATTTCTCGCGCCGGAACGAGACGGCGCCACCGCCGCCGTTGCCCGAGCGGATGTAGATCTTGGCCTGGTCGAGGAACTTCATCGCGGGCTTATGCCCCAGGAGAGCGGCGATTTACAGGCGGGCGCTGTTTACGTGGCCTTAGGCCTGCGGACACGAGTCCGCGGCTCGTGGATATTGGCGCGACCAGTCTGATGAGCCTGCCAACGTCGCGCCCGGCGTCGGAAAGCGCGCGCGAGGATCGGCTGAAGGCCGCAGCCGAGGCGAAGCTGCGCGACGCGAGGGCGGCGGTGGACACGCTCAAGCGGCTTCGCAGCCAGGCTTCGGAAGAGCGCAAGGCCATCGCGCGCCAGAAGATCGAACAGCTGAAGGCGCGACTGCAGGCGCTGAAGGCCATGGCCGCCGTCGATCCCAAGGGAACGGCGCGGATGGCGGGGCAGCTGGCCCGGGAGCTGGGCGCGGCGGTGAAGGCCTATGCGGCGGCCGGGGGCGTCACTTCCGGGATGGATAGCGGCGCGGTCCCGGTGCCGGGCGAAGGCGGCGCGACGGCGCCGGCGCCGCCGGCTGGAGAGGGCGACGCCGCGCTGTCAGGCGCGAAGGAGCCGTCGCCCGAAGCGGCGGCCCAGACAGCGGCCGGGGCCACGGCCCAGGCGGATGATGAGCAAGGGTCGGACCACAAGAACGAGGCTGAAAAGGCGGCCAATCCCTATCAGCGGTCGATCGATCAGGCGAACGCCCGCGCCGCGGAGATGACGCGCCGCAGCAGCGAGAAACAGGCG
>JADGMZ010000015.1 GCA_015234495.1 Brevundimonas sp.
GGCACCAGGCTGGCCATGTCGGGCCCGTGGGCCTGGCCGGTCAGGATGTGGCGCAGCGGCATGAACAGGGCCTTGCCCTTCGCCCCGGTGCGTTCCTTGACGGCGCTGGTCCAGACCGACCAGGCGTCGGCGTCGAGGACGTCAGGGAGGACTTCCAGCGCCGCGGCCGCGAAGACGGGATCCTCGACGACGGGCGTGACCGGCCCGCTGATGATCCGTTCCAGTTCAACGATATCGGCGAACTTCTGCAGGTTCGGCCGCAGCGTGTTCCAGGCCGTTTCGCCCAGGTCCGATCCCAAGGCCGCCAGCCTCGGCTGCGCCGTGTCATAGTCCATGGCGTGCAGGGCCTGGGCGTTGAGGCGGTCGAGGTCGGCGGTGTCGTAGCGCGCCGGCGAGCGACCCATCTTGGAGAAGGCGAAGCTCTCGCCCAGCGCCTGCACCGAAGCGCCGACCTCCAGCGGGTCCGAGGTGCCGATGCGGCCGAGATGGCTGGTGATGGCGATCGGCTCATAGCCCTGGTCGCGCATCTCCGAGATCGACAGCGAGCCGAGCCGCTTCGACAGCGCCTGCCCGTCGGCCCCGACCAGCAGCGGCATATGGGCGAAGTCCGGAACCGGCCCGCCCAGCGCCTCGAAGATCTCGATCTGGGCCCCGGTGTTGGTGACGTGGTCCTCGCCGCGGATCACGTGGGTGATGCCCATGTCGATGTCGTCGACGACCGACGGCAGGGTGTAGAGGAACAGGCCGTCCTCACGGATCAGAACCGGATCGGACATCGAGGCGGTGTCGACCTCGGCGTGGCCGCGCGACAGGTCCTCCCAGGCGACCCGCTTGCCGTCCAGCCTGAAGCGCCAGTGCGGACGCCGTCCCTCGGCCTCATAGGCGGCCTTTTCGGCCTCGGTCAGGCTCAGGGCGGCGCGGTCGTAGACCGGCGGCAGACCGCGCGACAGCTGCACCTTGCGGCGACGATCCAGTTCCTCGGCCGTCTCATAGCAGGGATACAGCCGGCCGGCGGCCTTGAGCCGGTCCGCGGCCTCCTCATAGCGATCGAACCGCTTCGACTGGTTGTAGCGCTCGTCCCAGACGAGGCCGAGCCAGGTCAGGTCGTCCTCGATCCCCTGCTCGAACTCGGGCGTGGACCGCGCCAGGTCGGTGTCGTCGATGCGCAGGACGAAAGACCCGCCCTGCCCCTTGGCGAACATCCAGTTCACCAGGGCGGTGCGCACGTTGCCGACGTGCAGTTTTCCCGTGGGCGACGGGGCGAAACGAACCTTGACGGACATTCTGGGACCTTGAAAGCGAGGCGCGTAGGTCGCGCTCCCGCCCCGCCAAGTCAAGGCGCGGCTTTGCGTCCGAACAGCCAGTTCATGCCCAGACGATAGGCGTCCGGGGCGTTGGCGGCGTGAGTGCCGCCCGCCACGCGCAGCCCGACCAGCCGCCACGGCCTGGCTTCCCGCCCTTCCCAGACCGACAGCCAGTGCGCCGCCTCGGCCTGCAGGTCGGCCCGATCGCGCGTGCCGCTGACCACCGCCACCCCCAGGTTCTCGCCGTGGGCCGGAGCGGCCGGCTCCAGCAGCGAGTCCAGGCCCGGCGTTATCGAGGGATTGCTGGCGATCCGCCCCCAGAACAGGTCCGGATCAGTCACCGCCGAGTACAGCACCAAGGCGCCGCCGCGGGACTGGCCGAACAGCACCCGCCGCGCGGGATCCGAGCGGTATCGACGCTCCACCTCAGGGATGAGCTCGGACTTGAGGAAGCGCTGGAAGGCCGCCGCGCCCGCCTGCTGGTCCGACACGCCCGCGCCGGGAGTCTGGAAGTCGATGTTGCGGCGGTTCACCGAAGGATCGAAGCCGCCGTAGGCGATGCCGACCACGATCGCCTCGGGCAGGCCGTCGTCATAGGTGAGGAACAGGTGATTGGCCGCCAGAATGGGGAACAGGCTGTCGCCGTCGGTCAGGTAGACGGTCGGCCAGCTCGTCGCCGCCGCCGGGTCGTAGCCGTCCGGATATCGGACGTAGATGTGATAGGGCCGGCCCGTCGCCGCCGAGTCGATGCGGAAATAGTCGCCGCCCAGGGCCGGCAGATGGTCCAGCGGGATCGTGTCCTGCCCCGCAGTCCGGGCCGCCGCCGTCGTCGGGACGCCGAGCAGCACCGCCAGCACGCAAAGCACGGTCGCAATCCGCATACGCCCTCCCAGTCCCCTGCGAGGGGGTTCAATCGTCGCGGTGAACCCGCTCGCGGCGCTCGTGACGCTCCTGGGCCTCCACCGACAGGGTGGCGGTCGGCCGGGCCTCGAGACGGCCCAGGCTGATCGGCTCGCCGGTCTCCTCGCAATAGCCGTAGGAACCGTCCTCGATCCGGCGCAGGGCCTCGTCGATCTTGGAGATCAGCTTGCGCTGGCGGTCGCGGGTCCGAAGCTCGAGCGCCCGGTCAGATTCCGACGATGCCCGGTCGACGAGATCCGGATGGTTCTCGGTCTCGGCCTTCAGATTGACCACGGTCCCCTTGGACTCGCGAAGGATTTCATCCTTCCAGGCCAAGAGCTTGGCCTTGAAGTATGCCAGTTGCCGCTCATTCATGAACGGCTCGTCTTCGGACGGCCGATAGGCGTTCGGCTCGATCTCGGACGCCAATGCGTTCATCGCACTCACGCTCTTAAACAGCGCCCCCCTGTGGCGCAGGCATGCCTATAGGGGCGGCGAAGAGTCGCGGCAACAACGCTCGCGCGAGCGTTACCCGCGATCGCCCGGTCGGGAGGCGAGCGTGACATTTCTTCATCACCCGGCGGACCGGGGTCACGCTTTTGCGAAATATTTGACCGCTTTATGCTGCGCTGCGGCGAAGATCGGCCTTCGCCAGCTCAACCGCAGCGCGCAGATCGATCTGCGCCAGCAGGCCGTCGAGGGCCGGATCGCCGTCCACCGGTCGCTCCTCGCGCAGCCCGCGGCCGAGTCGCTCCAGGGCCGCCTCCCCCGTCTCGCCGGACAGCAGGGCCAGCTTCAGATCCTCCAGCCGGTCCAGCAGGCCGCCGCCGCGACGAATGGCGCGCCGGCGGCGTTCGGTGGCGTCCTCCACCCCCTGCAGCGCCATCAGGGCCGAGACCCCGGCGACCCCTGACACGGCCGACGCCGCCGACGCAGCCCCGGCCGGTGCGGCGCCGGTCGCTGACGGCACGGAGAAGCCGCCGCTCGCCCGGGCCGGGCGCGAGCCCGTCGACGACGACGATCCGGATGGGCCGGTGACCTTCATGGATTGCGACTCCAGGACATGCGGCGACCATCAGGGCGGCCGGTCACTGTTTGGTTAACGCCCCGGCAGATTCTGCCGCTCCATCCCTGACCGCAATTCCCGGCGCGTTTGAAATCCTTGAATATTCCGGATGGCACGCGGCTGGCATTGGATGAGGCACAACAGTTTGCGGATGCCGTACCGATGCAGAAACTGCTCGCCTCCCTCGTGACCGCCGTCGCCGTGGCCGGATTCTCCGGCCCCGTCGCCGCCCAGTCGCGGATCAAGGACATCGCGGCCGTCGAGGGCGTGCGCACCAACCAGTTGGTCGGCTACGGACTGGTGGTCGGGCTGAACGGAACCGGCGACTCGCTGCGCAACTGCCCCTTCACCCGCCAGTCGCTCGAGGGGATGACCGAGCGGCTCGGCGTCAACATCCGCGGCTCCAACGCCAACTCCAAGAACATGGCGGCGATCATGGTCACGGGCGAGCTGCCGCCCTTCGCCACCCCCGGCTCGCGCATCGACGTCAACGTCTCCTCGATGTGCGACGCCAAGAGCCTTCTGGGCGGCACCTTGCTGGTGACCAGCCTGCAAGGCGCCGACGGCGAGGTCTATGCGGTGGCCCAGGGCTCGATCCAGACCGGCGCCGTCTCGGCCTCGGGCGCCTCCGGCTCGTCGGTGACGCGCGGCGTGCCTACCGCCGGCCGCATCGCCTCGGGGGCCACGGTCGAGCGCGAGACCGGTTTCGAGATGGCCAATATGAACGAGGTGCGGCTGACGCTGCGCAATCCCGACTTCACCACGGCCCAGCGGGTCGCCGCCGCCATCAACCAGGTCTATCCGAACGCCGCCCTGGCCGAGAACGGCACGGTCATCGCCCTGCGCGCGCCCGGCCAGATGGGCATGGCGGGCTTCATCAGCCGGGTCGAGAACCTGCCGGTCCATGTCGACGCCCCGGCCAAGGTGATCATCGACGAGGTCAACGGCGTGATCGTCATGGGCGACGCCGTGCGGGTCTCCACCGTGGCCATCGCCCAGGGCAACCTGACCGTCTCCATCCAGGAAACGCCGCTGGTGGTGCAGCCGGAACCGTTCAGCCGCGGCGAGACGGCGGTCGTGCCGCAGACGGACGTCTCGGTCGAGGAAGACCTCGGGCGGCAGATGCGCATCGTCGGCGGCGGGGCCTCGCTCTCCGACCTCGTCAACGGCCTGAACGCCCTCGGCGTCAGCCCGCGCGACATGATCAGCATCCTGCAGGCCATCAAGGCCGCCGGCGCGCTGCAGGCCGACATCGAGGTGATGTGAGAATGAGCGACCTGACCGTCTCCCCCGCCCTGCTCCAGCCGGCTCCGGCGCCGCCCGCCGCCACCGCCCGGATGCGAGAGACCGCCGCGGCCTTCGAGGCCTCCTTCCTGGCCCAGATGCTGAAGCCGATGTTCGAGGGCCTGTCGACCGACGGACCGTTCGGCGGCGGCGAGGCCGAGGCCACCTGGCGCGGCTTCATGATCGACGCCATGGCCGGCCAGACCGTCAAGGCCGGAGGTATCGGGCTCGCCGACCAGGTCGTGTCCCAGATGCTGAGAATGCAGGAGCAGTCGCAATGACCGGAACCGCCGAACTGAACGCCACCGCGCGGGTGCGCCAGCTGATCGACCTGACCGAGCGGCTCATCGCCAGCCTGGGCGCCGAGGCCAAGGCCTTCGAGGCCCACCGCCCGCAGGACGCCGCCGCCAGCCTGGCGGGCACCCAGGACCTGGCAAACGCCTACCGTCGGGAATCGGCGCAGGTGAAGGCCCGTCCCGAGGTCCTCGCCGCCGCCCCGGCGAGTGAACGCGCCGCCCTGGTGCGGGTCACCGAGACGTTCGAGGCGATGCTGAGCCGCCACTCCCGGGCCATCGAGGCGGCGCGGATCATCTCGGAAGGCCTGGTCAAGACCATCGCCGCCGAGGTGGCCTCGCAGCGCGGCAGCCCCTCGGCCTACGGAGCCAGCGGCCGCGCCAACGCCGGCGACGGCCGGGCCGTGGCCTTCAACCGGACGGCCTGAGCTCCAGACTCCGCTCTACGCCGATGGCGCCGAGAAAGTCCGGGTCGTGGCTGACCACGACCAGCGCCCCGTCATAGGCGACCAACGCCGCCTCGACCGCCGCCAGGGAGTCGAGATCCAGGTGGTTGGTCGGCTCATCGAGAATCAGCAGGCCGGGCGGACGGTCGCCCGACATCACGCAGGCCAGGGCGGCGCGCAGCCGCTCGCCGCCGGACAGGCTGCCGACGACCCGCTGCGCCGCGGCATTGCGGAACAGGAAGCGGGCCAGGGCCGCCTGGGCCTGATTCGGCGTCGCTCCCGGGTTCAGCCGGCGATAGGCCTCGATCAGGGTCTCCCCGCTCCGGAGCAAGGCCGCCTCCTGATCGAGCAGGGCGGCCTCGACCGGTCGCTCGATCCGGCCCCCGGTGGGCGAAAGTTCGCCCGCCATCAGCTTCAGCAGGGTGGTCTTGCCGGCGCCGTTGGGACCGGTGACGGCGACTCGCTCGGGGCCCGTCAGTCGCAGGGAGACCGGGCCGACCACGCGCCGTCCGTCCGGCGCGTCCCACGCCGCCTCGTCCAGAGCCAGCACCATCTTCCCGGCGGCCAGTCCGGTCGAGGGCATCGGCACGGACATCGCCCGCACCCGCTCGACCCGTTCGCGCGCCGCCTCCAGTCCGGCCGCGGCGGCCGCCGCCCGCCGCTTGGCCAGCTCGGTCTCGCGCCCGCCCGAAGCCTCGGCGCGACGGGCCATGGCGCCGAGCAGGATTTTCGGTTCCGACCCGCGCGCCGCGAAGGCCCGTCCGGCCTTGTCGCGTCGGGCCTTTCTCTCGACGGCCTTCTGGTTGTCGCGCGCGGCCCGGGCTGCGTCACGCGCGGCCGCCTCCAGGTCGTGTTCGGCCGCCGCCCGCTCGGCGGACTTGCGGTCGGCGTAGAGGTCGTAGCCGCCGCCGTAGGTCGCCGCACCGAGCTCCGACAACTCCACGATCCGGTCCATGCGGCGCAGCAGGGCGCGATCGTGGCTGACCACGACCGCCCCGCCCTTCCATCCCGCCAGCAGGTCGGCGATGGCCGCCCGCCCGGAGGCGTCGAGATGGTTGGTCGGTTCGTCGAGAACCAGCAGGTCGGGCTGCTGCAGCAACAGGGCGGCGAGGCCGACACGGGTCTGTTCGCCGCCGCTCAGGGTCGCGGCCCGGCGGTCGGGGTCGAGGCCGGCCAGACCCACCCCGGCGAGCGCGGCCTCCAGGCGGGACTCCAGCGTCCAGTCCGCGGCGGCCAGGTCCGCCTCATCCCCCTCCCCGCCCAGCACCCGGCGCACCACGGCCATGTCGGACGCGACGCCGAGCAGCTCGAGCACCGTCTCGTCGGGCCCGGGATCGCGCCTCTGCTCCAGACAGGCGACCGCGCCGGCGCGGGCCACGGCGCCCCCGGCGGGTTCAGACTGGCCGGCGATCAGACGCAGCAGGGTGGTCTTGCCGGCCCCGTTGCGGCCGACGACGCCCGTGCGCTCACGCCCGAAGGCGAGGCTCAGGTCGGAGAATAGGGTGCGGCCGTCAGGCGTGCGGGCCGCGACGCGATCGAGCGTCACGAATGCGGACGGGGACGGGCTTGGGGCGAGGCTGGATGAGGACATGGACGAGCGCGAGCAGCGTGGCGGAAAGGGCGAAAGCAATTCCCAGTGCGCTGATCATGTTCGTCGGGCCTCCGGTTAACTCACTCGACCCCCAAGATGAGTGTGAAGGCCCCTCGCCGCAAGCGATTTCGGCGACGGGCGGCGCTGACGAAGCCGTTACCGGAGGCGGCCCGGCCCTCGCTGCGACCCCGCGGACTCTGGCCCCGCAGCCCCCGGACGCCTAGATGGCGGTCATGGATTCCCCCGCCGACTCCCGTGACGCCGCCAGCCGCCGCGAGGCCATCATCGCTCAGATCCGGGCCGAAACCGGCATCGACGAGCCGATGATCGCCCGTCTGGTGGACGCCTTCTACGACAAGGTGCGCGCCGACCCGCTGCTCGGCCCGGTGTTCGACGCGCGCATTTCAGACTGGGGGCCGCACCTGGAGCAGATGCGGCTGTTCTGGTCCTCGGTGGCCCTGATGAGCGGCGTCTATCACGGCCGGCCGATGCCCAAACACCTGCCCCTGCCCGTCGACGGCGAACATTTCGACCGCTGGCTGGAGCTTTTCGAACAGACCGCGCACGAGGTTTGCCCGCCGGCCGCGGCGGATCACTTCATCGAACGCGCCCGCCGCATCGCCGAGAGCCTGGAGCTGGGCATCGCCGGCGCCAACGGGGTGCTGCTGGGCAAGGGCGAGCGGTACCGGATGTCGCCGCCGGGCTGAGGTCCCCATTCCCTATTCGGCCGGACGCGGCGGCGTCATGCGTTCGAAATCCAGTTCGTTCAGGGCGCCTGTGGGCAGGGCGGCCGCGCCGCCGATCGCCATCAGCATCCGCGCATTGATGCGCCCGCCGTTCATGTCCATGTCGCCGCCGGCCATGCCCGCCGGACAGGCGCCCTCGAACGACCCCTGCTCCCGCTGATTGCTGGTCTCCGGCGGCACGCCCGGCCCCGTCGTGACCAGCTCGGTCTGGCGCAGGTAGGTCGTGTGCATGTCGCCGCTGACCCGCGTCGTCCCGACCTGACGGACCGGCCCCATGGCGCAGGTCCGCAGAATGACGAAGCTGTCGCCCGTGCGCGAGATCTCCGGCGCCCCGGGACAGGCGGCGCCGATCAGTTGCAGGCTGAACAGGCTGGCTTCCTTCTGGAAGGCCTCGTCGAGACAGATCCTGGCGGTCATGGTCACGCCGTCGGTGACCGAGGTCACCTTCCACAGGCCATTGCGCA
>JADGMZ010000016.1 GCA_015234495.1 Brevundimonas sp.
GCCGCCGCCAGTTCGACGAACAGCCGTCCGACGTAGCCGGGCAGGAACAGCAGCGGCGCGAACACCGCCAGCAGTACGATGGTGGTGGCCACGACGGCGAAGAACACCTGCCGCGCCCCGCGCTCGGCGGCCACCAGCGGCGGTTCGCCATGGTCGATGCGGCGCTGGATGTTCTCGGTCACCACGATGGCGTCGTCGACCACCAGGCCGATGGCGAGCACCAGGGCCAGCAGGGTCAGAAGGTTCAGCGAGAAACCCAGCGGCGCCAGGATGATGAAGGTCGAAAGCAGGCAGATCGGGGCCACGATCGACGGAATGAAGGCGGCCCGGAGCGTGCCGAGGAAGATGAAGTTGACCAGCGCCACCAGCACCAGGGCGATGCCGATGGTGATCCACACCTCGTCGATGGCGTGGGCCGTGAACACGGAATTGTCCGACCCGACGACCAGCTCCGTGCCCTCGGGCAGGCTGGGCTCGATCTGCTCCAGCAGTTCGCGCACGCCTTCCGAAATGGCCAGGTCGTTCGACTGGGCCTGACGGGTCACGGCCAGGCCGATCTGGTCCAGCCCGTTGCCGCGGAACAGACGACGCTCCTCTTCGGGGGCCTCCACCACGCGGGCGATGTCGCCAAGACGGGTGACATAGGCCGTCTGCCCCTGCAGGGCGCCGCTGGCCGGCGCCGCCGATCCCCCCCGCGCGCTGATCGGCAGCTGCCGGAAGTCCTCGGCCAGCGCATAGTTGCGGGCCACCCGCACCGTGTAGTTCTTCTCGCCGGAATCGAGCGCCCCGGCCGGCAGTTCGACGTTCTGGCTGGTCAGGGCGGACTCGACGTCCGTCACAGTCAGCCCCCGCGCCGCCAGCGCCCCCGGGTCCAGCCAGATGCGCATCGAATAGCGCTGCTCGCCATAGATCTGGACCTGCGCCACCCCGGGCACCGTCGCCAGCCGGTCCAGCAGGTAGCGGTCGGCGTAGTCGGTCAGCGCCAGGCGGTCCATCTCGCTGGAGCGCAGGAACAGGATGATGATCGGCTGGCTGTCGGTGTCGGCCTTGGCCACCTCTGGCGGGTCCGCCTGGTCCGGCAGGTTGCCGAGCACGCGCGAGATGCGGTCGCGGACGTCGTTGGCCGCGCTGTCGATGTCGCGGTCCAGCGAGAATTCGATGCGAACGCTGGAGCGCCCGTCGCGGCTCGTCGAGTTGATCCGCTCGACGCCCTGGATGCCGGCGATGCGCTGTTCGATCGGCTCGGTGATGCGGCTCTCGATCACCTCGGCCGAAGCGCCGGCGTAGGTGGTGTTGACCGACACGATCGGCGGATCCACGTCCGGCAGTTCGCGCACCGGCAGGAAGAAGAAGGCCGCCGCCCCGATCACGCACAGGACGATCGCCGCCACCGCCGCGAAGACGGGGCGGCGGACGGAGATGTCGGAAAGCATCATTTGGCGGCGCCCGCGGGCCGCGCCGCCGCCCCGGCGACGGTGACCGGCGAACCCGGCTGGATGCGGTTCAGCCCGGAGGCGACGACCCGGTCGCCGGCGTTGAGTCCGGACAGGATCTCGACGAAGCCGCTCTCGACCGAGCCGGTGTTGACCCCGATGCGCTGGGCGGTGAGGCCGCGTTCGCCCGGCGCGATGCGGAAGACGAAGGCGCTGTCGCCCTCGTACTGGACCGCCGCCTCGGGCACGGCCAGCCCTTGGCGCAGCCCCTGGCGCACCGCCACCCGCATCGACATGCCCGGCCGGATGCGGCCGCCGGGGTTGGGAATTTCGGCCCGCGCGGTGGCCGAGCGGGTCTGTTCGTTGACGCGGGTGTCGATCAGGGCGATGCGCCCCGCGAAGGACTCGCCGGGCAGGGCGTCGGCCGTCGCCGTGATCGCCACGCCCGGGCGCAGCACCGACAGGTACCGCTCCGGCAGCGGGAAATCGACGCGGACCACGCTGACGTCGTCGAGGGTGGTGATCACCGCCCCCGGATTGATCAGGGTTCCGGGCGTCACCGTGGTCAGGCCAAGCACGCCGGCGAACGGGGCCCGGATCAGACGATCGCCGCGTCGCGCCCGGGCGGCGGCGAGACCGGCCTGCGCCGCCTCAAGGGCGGTTTCGGCATTCTCGGCCGTCACCCGCGGGGCCACGCCGCGGTCGGCCAGTTCGCGGTAGCGGTCGTACTCGCGCTGGGCCTGCGACACCCGGGACTGGGCCTCGATGATGTCGGCGTCCTCTTCCCGCGCCTGCAGTTCGACCAGCGGCGCGCCGGCGGCGACGCGCTGGCCGTCCGTGAACATCACGCGGGTGATCAGTTCGGTGGCGGAGGAGGTGATGTTGACCGACCGCCGGCCGCGGGCGACGCCCAGCACCCGAATCTCGTCGGAAAACTCGCGCGGGGCCACGACCGCCTGCGAGACGGCCTGGCCGCGTCCGGCGCCCGGGCCGCCCGGTCCGCCGGGACCGCCGCCGGTCTCCTCGCCGGTGAAGACAATGCGCAGGATCACCGCCACGACCATCAGGGCGAGCAGGACCGCTGCGGCGACGAGGAAGAAATGGCGTTTGATCACGCGGGGGAGGCTCCGGGTGGGGACGAGCCGACTTAGCGGCTCCCGCCGTCGACGCAACTAGAGTCTGTGCAACGTGCGCCGTTTCGAACTCCGTCGCCGCCGCACGCGGATTCCGGTCGGCTCAGAAGCGGCGCCAGAGACCTATGACCGGTCCGCTCGCCGCCGGGGTCTCGCGTCCGGCCACGGTCTGCCGCCAGCCGGCCTGCAGGCTCCAGTCGCCGAGGTCCCGGACCACCGAGGTCTCCACCGACAGCCAGCGCGCCTCCCCGCCGTCGGTCTGGCCGCCGAAGGCCTGGGCCAGGACCATCCAGTCCTCGCCCAGATGGGCGCCGTAGGTCAGGTCCACACGGGTCTCGTCCGGCAGGCCCTGTCGCATCCGCCTCGCGGCCTGGACCTCGACGAAGGAGCGCGGCGGGAGCGGCCCCCAGCCGGTCTCCATCGAATGTCCGACCGAGGCCCGCACCTCCCAGTCCTGGTCCCCCTGCCCCGGCGCGGCATAGCCTGCGTTGCGCCCCTCCCCGCCGGTCGCATAGCCCGCGTAGAGGCTGACCGCCGTGGCGTCATTGCGCCAGGCCTGCCAGCTGACGCCCAGTTCGATCGGCCCGCGCCCCTCGAACTCGACGAAGGCGTCCTCTCCGGACTGCCAGTCGCCCTTGAACCGCACCGTCAGCCGGTCGGTGAGCCCGTACTCTGCGAACGCCCCCATCGTGGTGTCGCGGCGTTCGGCGGGCAGGTCGGCCAGAACGCCGTCCGGGTCATAACCGCGGTCCGCGGTCATATGCTCGAGCTTGAAGATGACCTGACCCTTGCCCTTGGGCTGGTTCCAGGCGCCGGCGGCGGCCGGCGCGGCGAGGGCCGCGGCCGCCAATCCGACCACCAGCCCCCCCAGGCGGGTCACACGTCGTAGCCCGGTGACCGTCGATCCAGCATTCGCAGAGCCCCCGGCCATGCGAGGGCCGAGACGAAGCCGATGCCCTTGCCCTGTTCCCGCGTCTCGGCCTGGGCCACGTCCGGCGCCATCAGCACGTGTTCGCGGCCTCCCGACAGCGCCGCCACCTGCTGGGCGCAGGCCCGTTCGAGGAAGAAGATGCCGATCCACGCCTGGGCGGCCGTCTGACCCACGGCAAGCGTACCGTGATTGCGCAACAGCATCAGCGGCTTGTCGCCGAGGTCCGCGACCAGCCGTTCCCGTTCGTCGTGGTTCAGCGCCAGCCCCTCATAGCCGTGGTAGGCCACCTGGTGCTGAAGCAGGCAGGCGTTCTGGCCCAGCGGCAACAGGCCCTCCTTCTGCGCCGCGACGCCCACGCCGGCCACCGTGTGCAGGTGGATGACGAAATGGGCGTCCTCGCGGGCGCCATGGACCGCCGAATGGATGGTGAAGCCGGCCGGATTGATGAAGCTGGACGTCTCCTGGACGATGTTCCCCTCCAGATCGACCTTGACCAGGCACGAGGCCGTCATCTCCTCGAAATAGAAGCCGTAGGGGTTGATCAGGAAATGCTTCTCCGGCCCCGGCACGCGTGCCGAAATGTGCGTGAAGATCATGTCGTCCCAGCCGTGCAGCGCCACCAGACGGTAGAGGGCGGCGAGCTCGACACGCGCCGTCCACTCGGCCTCCGAGACCCGCGATTTCAGCGAGGCGGTCGCTCCATCGGCCATGATCAGTCCCTTCAGGTTGCGTACGCCGGCACACGCTCGCGCCGGCGGCGGCCGGCGTCAAGATTCAGCTTCCGTTAACCCTGCCTTAGCCCCCCGCCGCTACGCTTCAGGGTGAGCCGAATCGTCGGCGCGCCGGAGACGCCCTTGACCGTCGCTCAGTTCCGCTCCCCGTCCCTCGCCTCGCCGCCGGCCTATTCGGACCTTCTGGCCCTGGCGCTCAATCCAAGCGCCGATGCGCGCGAGCGGTTGCTGCTGGGGGTCGTCGCCCTGTGCGACGCGCGCCCGCCGACCGGCGAACTGTCGCCGGTGCTCAGCGAAATCTTCCTGACCCTGGCCCGACAGGCGGAGCGCGACGTGCGCAAGGTGCTGTCGCAACGGCTCGCCCATGCGGACTGGGCCCCGCCCGCCCTGATCAACGTTCTGGCGCTGGACGAGATCGAGGTCGCCCGGCCCGTCCTCGCCGCCAGTCCGCTGTTGAAGGACGAAGACCTGCTGCGCGTCATGGTCGAGGCGACGCTCGAGCATCAGATCGAGATCGCGCGCAGACCCAACCTCGGCGGACGCGTCGCCGACGCCATCATCGACCGGGGCGAACCGGCGACCCTGACCGCCCTCGCCTTCAACCGCACGGCCGAGATCAGCCTCGACGGGCTTCGCCGCATGGTCGAACAGTCACGCCGGATCGCCGCCCTGCGCGGACCGCTGACCCGCCATCCGCGGCTGACCGAACAACTGGCCGAACAACTGTACCTGTGGGTGGGCGCGGCCCTGAGACAGTCCATCTGCGCCCGCTTCCAGGTCGACGAGTCCCGCCTCACGCCGGCGATCGAGCGCTCCGTCTACGACGCCCGGACAGGCGCCATGACGGCCGCCCCCGCCGATGACCCGGACCGCGACGAGATGGAGCGGCGTCTGGTCGCCAAGCTGCAGAGCGCCGGTCAGCTGCGCGCCGGCTACCTGATCCGGTCCATCCGCGAGCGTCGGCTCGGCCTGTTCGCCCACGCCCTGGCCACCCTTGGCGGCTTTTCGGTCGGCCAGGTCCGCAAGGCGCTCTCCGCCCGCAGCCCCGAGGCCCTGTTCTACGCCTGCGCCGCGGCCGGCGTTGACCGCGCCGTCTATCCCGCCCTCCTGGCCGAGATTCGCCTCCTCAACGACGGATTCCCGGGCGACGAGGGCGCGACGGTCTGGACGCGGGGCGCGATCTCGCCGGCCTCGGCGGCCCGGACCTTCCGCGCCCTGGTCAAGGGCTGAGCACAGGCCGTTTGACTTCCCCCGCAGCCTCCGCTTGCGTAGGTGCGTGACCCAGCCGGACCTTCGCATCGCCTTCGTGGCCTCGGACCGCCCCGAAGCGGCGGCCGCCCGCGACCGGCTGGCCGACATCTACGGGTCGGCCGATCCGGCGGCGGCCGATGTCATCGTGGCGCTGGGCGGCGACGGATTCATGCTCGAGACCCTGCACGCCAACCTGCAGCGGCGCACGCCGGTATTCGGGATGAACCGCGGCTCGGTCGGCTTCCTCATGAACGACTACAATGAGGAGGGCCTGCAGGACCGGCTCGCCACGGCCGGACGGGCGGTCATCCACCCGCTCCAGATGGACGCCTCGACCGACGGCGGCGAAGTCCAGACCGGACTGGCGATCAACGAGGTCTCCCTGCTGCGCCAGACCCGCCAGAGCGCCAAGCTGCGCATCACCGTCGACGATCGCGTGCGGCTGGAGGAGCTGGCCTGCGACGGCTGCATGGTCGCCACCGCCGCCGGCTCGACGGCCTACAATCTGTCGGCGCATGGCCCGATCATCCCCCTGAACGCCCAGGTTCTGGCGTTGACGCCGATCAGCGCGTTTCGGCCGCGGCGCTGGCGCGGCGCCCTGCTTCCACACACCGCCAGGGTCTGTTTCGAGGTGCTGGAGCCGGACAAACGGCCGGTCAGCGCCACCGCCGACAGCTTCGAGGTGCGGCGCGTGACGCGGGTCGAGGTGCGGGAACGCCGCGACATCGCCCTGACCATGCTGTTCGACGCCGGCCGTTCGTTCGAGGAGCGCGTTCTCGCCGAACAATTCGCCTCCTGAACGTGCACCGGTTCTTAAACCTGTCCTGTCAGCGTGGGCGAGGTTCGTCTTCAGGAGCTCGCCGTGAGCAATTCCGCCCAGGTCATCCGTCCGCCCAACACCCTGCGCCTCAAGGTCGGCGGCGCGTTCGGCGGCATCGACGCCAGCGCCATCGCCAAGGCGGAGGAGGCGCTGAAGGCGATGTCCTCGCAATTCGGCCAGTGGCTGCAGGATGAGATCGCCAAGCTGGACAAGGCCCAGGCGGACATTCGCACCGAGGGCTACAACGCCCAGACCGCCGAAGCCGTGTATTTCGGGGCCCACGACCTGAAGGGCCTCGGCGCCACCTACCAGTATCCGCTGGTGACCCGGCTGGCCGGTTCGCTGTGCAAGATGATGGACGATCCCGCCAAGCGGATGAAGGCCCCGCGGATGCTGATCGACGCCCATATCGACGCCATCAAGGCCGTCGTTCGGGACCAGATCCAGACCGATGACCACCCGACCGGCCGGGCCCTGGCCGAGTCCCTCGAGGCCGGGGTCGCCGACCACCTGGGCTGATCCGTCGCCAAACCGCCTGAAGCGCCCGCCCTCCGGCGGGCGTTTTCTATTGGCTCAGGCGGCGGCCCCCATCGACGGCCGGGCCGGCGCGGGGGCCTGGTCCAGCCGTTCCATCAGATAGGCCAGATCCTCGCGCGGCGCGTTCGGCCGCTGGGTCAGGAAGCGCTGCAGCATCTGCTGGCGGAACTCGTCCCCGGCGGTGTCGGCGCCCTCGGCCTGAAGCGCCCGCCAGGTGTCGACGCCGGCGCGGACAGCCTGGAACAGCCGCGGCGGCAGCCCGGCGCGGTCGTAGATGGCCTTAAGGCCCAGCGGACCGGCGTCATGGATCATCAGCCAGGCGCGCGGATGGGGCGTGCCGGCCAGTTCGGCCAGACCGTATTCGAACAGCGCCATCTGTCCCCGCGCCAGGGCCCGCAGCAGCAGCGAGCCGGTGAGGGCGCGGCGGGCGTTCAGGCCGGCGGCGAAGGCCGCCAGATCGCCGTGGTGCGAAGCCTGGTCGACCAGATCGACGGTGGCGCGCTCGCGGGCGAAGGTCGCCAGCCGAATGGCCGTCTCCGGGGCCACCGCATGACGGGTGACCAGATGCTCGCGCACGGCGTCGGACGCCAGTTCGATCAGCCGTTCCGTCACCGACAGCGGCAGCACCTGGCGATAGGCGATCGCGGCCACCACCTCCGGCGATTTGCCGAAACGGTCGACGCAACGCCCCAGGGCCGTCTCGGCGAGGTCCGCATTGTCGTTGGACGCTAGGGTCCGGACCGCCTGTTCACAGCCGATCTCGGCCAGGGTCGCAGCCACATCCCGCCCAACCGTCGGCCGGCCGGCCACCGCCGTCTGGCGCAGGGTCGACCCGGCTTGCACGATCTCGATAAGGTCCTCGTCCGTAAAGGCCGGGGAAAAGCGGATCAGCGGCAGGGCGACGCTGTCGACGTCGGCGGCCATCACCCGCGCCACGTCCCGCGGTATCAGGTCCGAAGACTTGAGGGTGACGGCCATGGCGCGACGCACCAGCTCGGCCGCGTCATGCGCCAGCATGCGCAGGATCTTCCGGGCGGCCTCCCGCTCCTCGCCCGTCAGCTCGGCCCTTTCCATGCTGCGGCACAGCTTGTGGGCGGCGGCGGCCCGATCATCGTCGTCGGTCGCCTTGATCAGGCGGCGGATGTCGGTCTCGGTGAGACGGGCGCGATAGGCGGTCATGATGGGCGCTCTGGGCAGGCGTTGCCGGACAGCATCGCCCGTTAGGGATGACCGGGCG
>JADGMZ010000017.1 GCA_015234495.1 Brevundimonas sp.
CGAACTGCCCGGCGGAGTGCCGCGGGCCGGTGGCCAGCGACGAGGACCGGGTGTGGGGCGGGCGCAACGCCGTGTTTCCGACGCCGTCCCACAAGGTCTGGCTGGAGCGGATGGGTGCGAGGGGCTGGACCGCGCCGGAGTGGCCGACGGCCTACGGCGGCGGCGGACTGAGCCGCGAGGAGGCCAAGGTGCTGGCCTCGGAGATGCGCCGCATCGACGCCCAAGCGCCGCTGGCCAGTTTCGGTGTGTGGATGCTGGGGCCGGCCCTGCTGGCGTTCGGGACCGAGGACCAGAAGCAGCGCTTCCTGCCCGAGATCGTCCGTGGGGAGATCAGATGGTGCCAAGGCTATTCCGAGCCGGGGGCGGGGTCGGACCTGGCGGCCGTACAGACGCGGGCCGAGGATCGCGGCGACCACTGGATCGTCAACGGCCAGAAGGTGTGGACCTCCTACGCCGACAAGGCGGACTGGATCTTCTGCCTGGTGCGCACCGACCCGGAGGCGCCCAAGCATCTGGGCATCTCGTTCGTGCTGTTCGACATGGCGACGCCGGGAGTGAGCACGCGGCCGATCACCCTGATCAGCGGCAAGAGTCCGTTCTGCGAGACCTTCTTCGACGACGTGCGGGTGGAGAAGGCGAACCTCGTCGGGACGCTGAACCGGGGCTGGGACGTGGCCAAGGCGCTGCTGGCGCACGAGCGGACCATGATCGGGGCCATGGGCGAGATGGCCGGCGGGCGGCCGCTGGGGCAGGTGGCGACCGGGGCGATCGGGGTCGACGCCGAGGGACGGCTGGACGAGCCGATGCTGCGGGCGCGGATCGCCGAGCTGGAGGTGGATGCGGCGGCGTTCAAGCTGGCGCTGGAGCGGACCGGCGACCTGCACAAGGCGGGGCAGGCCCACCCCGCCCTGGCCTCGATGCTGAAATACTACGGCTCGGAACTGAACAAGCGGCGCCACGAGCTGCTGATGGCGGCGGGCGGGTCGGACGCGCTGGAGTGGGAGGGCGAGCGGTCGCGCGACGGGGCGATGGCGCGCGACTGGCTGAGGACCAAGGCCAACTCCATCGAGGGCGGCACCAGCGAGATCCAGCTGAACATCATCGCCAAACACCTGCTGCAACTGCCGGGGGCGTGATGACGACATGGTCTTCTCCCTTCCCCCTCGATGGGGGAAGGGCCGGGGTTGGGGGTGGCGGCACGCTGCATCCCACCTTGGCGCGCGAGGCGTCGTCGCATCGATGGCGACCGCGCCGCATGGCGTCCGCCCACCACCAGCCTGCCTCCACCCCACCCCACCCTCCCCCTCGAGGGGAGGGCTTTCGAGTGTGCGCCCGATGCCCCTGATCCTCACTGAAGAACAGACCATGCTGAAGGAGGCCGCGGACGGCTTTCTGAACGAGAAGGCGCCGATCGCGCATCTGCGGAAGCTGCGCGACAGCCGCGACCCCGCCGGCGTGTCGCGCGAGCTGTGGCGGGCCTTCGGGGAGATGGGGTTCGCGGGCGTGATCATTCCGGAGGCGCACGGCGGCTCGGGCCTGGGCGCGGTCGAGGCCGGGGTGGTGGCGGAGGCGCTCGGCCGGACGCTGACGCCGTCGCCGTTCTTGGGCTCGGGCGTGCTGGCGGCGACGGTGCTGAAGGGCGGGTCGGAGGCGCAGCAGTCGGCGTGGCTGCCGAAGATCGCCGCGGGCGAGGCGATCGTGGCGCTGGCCGTGGATGAAGGGCCCAAGCACGCGCCGGCGAAGATGGCGGCGACGGCGGAGCGGGCGGGCAACGGGTTCCGGCTCAACGGGGCCAAGGCCATGGTGCTGGACGGCCATGTGGCGGACGCCCTGATCGTGGCGGCGCCGACGGACGAGGGGATCGGCCTCTTCCTCGTCGATCCGTCCACGGACGGCGTGGCGGTCGAGCGGAGGGTGATGGTCGATGCGCACAATGCGGCGCGGGTGACGCTGAGCGACGTGGCGGTCGATGCGGACGCGTTGATCGGCTCGGTGGAGGACGGGGCGGCGTTGCTGGAAGGCGCGCTGAACCTGGGCCGGGCCTGCGCGGCGGCGTCGCTGACCGGGGCCGGGGACGAGGCCTTCCGGCTCACCCTGGAATACCTGCGCACGCGCAAGCAGTTCGGCAAGCTGATCGGCGAATTCCAGGCCCTGCAGCACCGGGCGGCCCACCTGTTCACCGAGCTGGAGATCGCGAAGGCGGCGGTGCTGGGGGCGCTGCAGGCGCTGGACGCGGGTCCTCCGGTCAAGCCGGAGGATGACGCTGCGGCGCTGGCCGTGTCGGTGGCCAAGGCCAAGGCCGGGCGCGTCGCCGAACTGGCGGTGCAGGAGGCGGTGCAGATGCACGGCGGCGTCGGCATGACCGACGAGTTCGACGTCGGCCTGTTCATGAAGCGGGTCCGCGTGCTGAACGAATTGCTGGGGGATGCCGGGTTCCATCAGGAGCGGATGGCGCGAAGCCAGGGGTTCTGAGCTCCGTCCTTCTCCCCTTGCGGGAGAAGGTGGCAGCCGAAGGCTGACGGATGAGGGGTTGCGCCAGCTTGTCCATCGTCCGCCGGTCGGAGCCGCCCCCAAACCGGTGCGACCCCTCATCCGACCTCGCTGCGCTCGGCCACCTTCTCCCGCAAGGGGAGAAGGGCTAAGTCAGGGGCAGGGAGACACTTGCCATGACGACGCGAACCAACGCGCCCCTCTACATGCCGGGATTCGGCAATCACTTTTCGACGGAGGCCGTGGCCGGCGCCCTGCCCGAGGGACGGAACTCGCCGCAGCGGCACCCGCTCGGTCTCTATGCCGAACAGCTGTCGGGGACGGCCTTCACCGCGCCGCGCAGCGAGAACCGGCGCAGCTGGCTCTACCGCCTGCGGCCGTCGGCGCAGCATCCGGCCTACAAGCCGTTCGATCAGGGCCGGGTGCGGTCCGGTCCGTTCACCGAGGCGCCGCCCAATCCCAATCGCATGCGCTGGGACCCGCTGCCGACGCCGTCCGGGCCGACCGACTGGGTCGAGGGGCTGGTGACCTATGCCGGCAATGGCGACCCGGAGGCGGCGACGGGCGTCGGCGTCCACCTGTACGCCGCCAACCGCTCGATGACCGACCGGGTGTTCTACTGCGCAGACGGAGAGCTGCTCATCGTCCCGCAGCTGGGACAGCAGGCGTTTGTCACGGAGATGGGACGCATCGACGCCCGGCCCGGCGAGATCGTGGTCATCCCGCGCGGGGTGCGCTTCCGCGTCGAGTGCGACGGCGAGATCCGCGGCTATGCGTGCGAGAACTACGGGGCCCTGTTCCGCCTGCCGGACCTTGGGCCGATCGGCTCCAACGGCCTGGCCAATCCGCGCGACTTCCAGACCCCTGTCGCCTGGTTCGAGGACGTCGGGCGGCCGACCGAGTGTGTGCAGAAATACGGCGGCCGGCTGTGGGCCACGACCTTCGCGCACAGCCCGCTGGACGTGGTCGGCTGGCACGGCGACCTGGCACCCTACAAATACGACACCACGCGGTTCAACACGATCGGCACGGTCAGCTACGACCACCCCGACCCGTCGATCTTCACCGTCCTGACCTCGCCGTCGGGCGCGCCGGGCACGGCCAACTGCGACTTCGCCATCTTCCCGCCGCGCTGGATGGTGGCCGAGGAGACCTTCCGGCCGCCGTGGTTCCACCGCAACGTGATGAGTGAGTTCATGGGGCTGGTGTACGGCGAGTATGACGCCAAGGAGGGCGGCTTCTCCCCCGGCGGCGCCAGCCTGCACAATTGCATGAGCGGCCACGGCCCTGATCAGGCCAGCTACGACAAGGCGGTGAGGGCTGATCTCAAACCGGTGAAGATCGAGAACACCCTGGCGTTCATGTTCGAGACGCGCGCGCCGTTCCGCACCACGGAATGGGCGCAAACCTCGCCGACCATGCAACTGGACTACGACGACGTGTGGAGCGGGTTCGAGAAGGGACGGGTCGGATGAAGCGCCTGATCATCGCCGCCGCGACGCTGCTGGCCGCCGCCTGCCAGCCGATGCCGGCCGACGGCGGCCGCGCCGACTTCGCCGAGATTCCGGCGGCGGCGCAGACCTCGACCGACGAAGCGGCCGACTGCGCCGCGCGGGGCGGCAAGATGCTGCCGCAGGGACGGATGCAGTCGCTGCGCTGCGTGGTCTCCTACAGCGACGCCTACCAGCGCTGCACCGACGGCGACGACTGCCAGGGCGATTGCCGGGTCGAGGAGACCAGCAGCGGCGGCTTCCCCGCCGCCGGGACGGCCGTGGTCGGACAGTGCCAGGCCACCAGCAGCCGTTTCGGGTGTTACACGACCGTGGAGGACGGCAAGGCCGAGGCCACCCTCTGCGTCGACTGACGAGGGAGATACCGCCATGCGCCCGATCATCGCCGCCGCCGGCGTCCTGATCCTGATGGGGGCCTGCGCGCCCGAACCGGAGGAGGCGCCGGTCCCGGTCGCCCAGGCGCCGTCCGCGGCCCCGGGCCAGGCCGCGCCGCCGGACGACAGGGCGATCGCCGACTGCAAGGCCCGCAGCGGCGAGATGCAGCGGGTCGGCCTGTTGGGCAGCTGGCAATGCATTGTGCGCTACGCCGACGCCGGCAAGCGCTGCACCGACGGCGACCAGTGCCAGGGCGACTGCCGCGCCGGGACCGACTTGCCGCCGCCGCCGAGGTCGGGCGAGCCGGCCCCGCCAGCGACCACGCCCCCGCCCACGCCGACGGAAGGCGTGTGCCAGGCCGACAGCAATGATTTCGGCTGCTACGCCGTGATCGAGAACGGCCAGGCCCGGCCGATGATCTGCGTCGACTGATCCGGCGCTGGCCGGATACGGAAAACCCCCGCCGCGGATGCGACGGGGGCTGACCGTTCGAAGGTCACGCGAGGGTCATGACGCCCCGCGCGAACGCATCTTACTGAGCCGGCTGGCCGGGGTTGGCGTCGCTCGGCGAGGTGTTCGGCGTGTTCTCGGTGGTCATGCCGCCGTCGGCGTTGCCGGCCTGCTGCTCGATCATGTCGGCCTGTTGATTGAGGGCGGTTTCCTCGGCCTCGCTCGTGGCGGCGGCGGCCTGGTTCTCGAGGGCGTCGGCCTGTTGCTCGGCGGCGTTGTCGGCCGGGCTGTTGCAGGCGGCGACACCGGCCAGGGCGAAGGCGGCGGCGGAGGCGATGATCAGTTTACGCATGGGAGTTCCTTCCACAGTGGAGGCTGTTGAATGCCCCGCTTCGGAATTGGTTCACGGCCGCGTGACCGCTGCGTGAGAATCTTTGCTTCAGCCCGCCTCGGCGAAGGCCACGCGGGCGGCGCCGAGCAGGGCCGCGTGCTTGTGCAGGATCACCCGGGTGGGGATGGCGGCTATGTAGTCGGTGAACCGCCCCTTGCGCTCGAAGCGCTCGCGGAACGGGCTGGCCTGCAGGAAGGGCAGGATGCGCGGGGCGATGCCGCCGGCGATATAGACGCCGCCGCGCGCGCCCGTGGTCAGGGCGATGTCGCCGGCCACGGCGCCGAGGATGGCGCAGAAGCGGGCGAGGGTGGCCCCGCAGGCGCTGCGCGGATCCTTCAGGGCCTGTTCGGTGATCTCGGCCGGGTCGTCGATCCGGGTCTCGCGGCCGTCGATCTCGGCCAGGGCGCGGTGCATGTTGAGCAGGCCGGGGCCGCAGATCAGCCGCTCGATGGAGACCCGGTCGTAGCGGCGACGCAGGATGCGCAGGATCTCGTCCTCGATGGCGTCGCCGGGGGCGAAGCAGGCGTGGCCGCCTTCGGAGGGCATGGCCATCTCCTTGCCGCGGGCGTCGCGCACCAGGGCCGAGACGCCGAAGCCGGTGCCGGGGCCGAGCACGGCGATGGTGCTGTGGGGATCGCCCTCTTCGGGACCGCCGAGCGACGCCAGTTTGTCGCCGGGGACCACCGGAGCGCCCCAGGCCAGGGCCTCGAAGTCGTTGATCAGACGGGCAGGCCGCAGGCCGAGGGTTTCGAGCTGGGCCTCGGACACGCGCCAATGGGAGTTGGTCAGGTCGATCTCGCCATCGGTGACCGGTCCGGCGACCGCGATGACGCCGGCGGAGGGCTTGACCTCGCAGCCGTCGATGAAGGCTTCCACAGCGCCGAGGAAGGTGGGGTGGTCGGCGCCCTTGAAGCTCTGGTGATGCTCGAGCACCGGCTTGCCGTTGATCATGTGGGCGATGGCGAAGCGGGCGTTGGTGCCGCCGACGTCGCCGACCAGCAGGGTCCGGTCCCAGGCGATGGTCATGGGGTGGGGTTCTCCAGGCGATGCGTCATGCGTCGACCGCCCGGTCGACGAGGTTGGGGTCGGGCTGGCCGTCGTGCCAGGTCGAGGCGCCGACCGGCAGGGCGAAGCAGATCGAGGCGCCCTCCTCGGCGGTCGAGACGACGTGGCGGAAGGCCCCGAACAGCTCGCGCCCATAGCCCCAGGTCGAACCGCCGGCGTGGTGGTCGGAGCGGTTCGCCGGCACGCGCAGGGACAGGTCGACGCCGACCGACGTCAGCACGCCCTGGTCCGGGTCGAGGCGGATGATGTCGCCGTCGCGGACCCGGGCCAGCATACCGCCGGCCAGGGCCTCGGGGCTGACGTGGATGGCGGCCGGGGTCTTGCCCGAGGCGCCCGACATGCGGCCGTCGGTGACGAAGGCGACCTTGAAGCCCTTGTCCTGCAACACGCCGAGCGCAGGCGACAGGCTGTGCAGTTCCGGCATGCCGTTGGCCCTGGGGCCCTGGAAGCGGAGGACGACGACCACGTCGCGGTCCAGCCGGCCCTCCTTGAAGGCCTGCAGGGCGTCCTCCTGGGTCTCGAACACGGCGGCCGGGGCCTCGACGACGCGATTCTCCGGCTTGACCGCCGAGACCTTGATGACGGCGCGGCCGAGATCGCCCTGGACGAGGCGCAGGCCGCCCTCGCGGTCGAAGGGATCGGAGGCGGGGCGGAGAATGTCCGTGTCCAGACTGTCGGCGACGCCGTCGCGCCAGACCAGCTCGCCCTCGACCAGCGACGGCTCCTGGAAATAGTGGTGGATGCCGGGGCCCATGATGGTCTGGACGTCGGTGTGTATGTGGCCGTTCGCGGCCAGTTCACGGGCCACGAAGGCGACCCCGCCGGCGGCCTGGAAGGCGTTCACGTCGGCTGAGCCGTTGGGATAGACGCGGGCCAGCAGGGGGGTGACCGAGCTGAGCTGGTCCATGTCGGTCCAGTCGATCAGGATGCCGGCGGCGCGGGCCATGGCGACCAGGTGGATGGCGTGGTTGGTCGAGCCGCCGGTGGCCAGCAGGGCCACGATCATGTTGACGATGGACTTCTCGTCGATGACGTCGGCCATGCGGCCGCGGCCCTCGCGGGCGAGGGTCACCGCCTGTTTCGCGGCGGCGGCGGTGAGGGCGTCGCGCAGCCCCGTGTCGGGATGGACGAAGGCGGTCGACGGCATGTGCAGCCCGGCCAGCTCCATCATCATCTGGTTGGAGTTGGCGGTGCCGTAGAAGGTGCAGGTGCCGGGCGAGTGGTAGGAGCCGATCTCGCTCTCCAGCAGGGTCTTCCGGTCGACCTTGTTCTGGGCGTAGAGGCCGCGGACGCGGGCCTTTTCCCCGTTCGGAATGCCGCTGGGCATGGGGCCGGCCGGGGCGAAGACCACCGGCAGGTGGCCGAAGGCCAGCGAGCCCATGAACAGGCCAGGCACGATCTTGTCGCAGACGCCGAGGCACATGACCGCGTCGAAGGCGTCATGGCTGAGGGCCACGCCGGTCGACATGGCGATGACGTCGCGGCTGAACAGCGACAGCTCCATGCCGGGACGGCCCTGGGTGACGCCGTCGCACATGGCCGGGGTTCCGCCGGCGACCTGGGCCGTGGCCCCGACCTCGCGCGCCGCCTCGCGGATGACGGCCGGGAAGCGCTCGAACGGCTGATGCGCCGAGAGCATGTCGTTGTAGGCGGTGACGACGCCGATGTTGGGCTGTTTGCCGGTCATGGCCGTCAGCTTGTCGCCCACCGTCTGGCCGGCGAAGGCGTGGGCCCAGTTGGCGCAGCTGAGCTTGCCGCGCGCCAC
>JADGMZ010000018.1 GCA_015234495.1 Brevundimonas sp.
GACCCTGACGCCCGCCAACGCCTGGCTGCGTCAGGGTCCGTCGGGCCGGCCCGGGCGCGGGGGTCAGGCCGTGCGAGACCGGCTGGGCCGTGGTGAAGCCGCCGTGCGGGATGACGGGATTGGGCCGCCGGACATCGGCGCGCTGGGCGGCGGGCGGAGAGGCCGGGGCGGCTTCGGGCGTCGGCGCGGCGGCGCGGCCCGGCCACGACAGATGGCGCGGGCTCGACTGGGCCGAGACGGCGTCGGCCAGCAGCAGACCGCTGGCGGCGGCGAGAACAGCGGCGAGGGTCGAGGCGCGGCGCAAGGGCAGGCTCCGGGCGCGGGAACTGGAACGGTAAGGTAGAGGTGCGGGACTTAACCCGTCGCTAACAGGCGGCGGCCGTCAGCTCAGCCTGAGGCGAACAGCCCGCTCCACGGCGCCGACGGCGGCGTGCAGCGCCAGCCCCATGACCATCAGACACAGCAGGGCGGCGAGCATCTCGGCCGTGCGTAGCCGGTTGCCCGCCTCCAGCAGACGCCACGCCAGACCCTGGGTGGCGCCCGAGCCGGAGACGAATTCGGCCACCACGGCGCCGATCACCGACAGGCCGGCCGCGACCCGCAGGCCCTCGAGAACGAAGGGCAGGGCTGACGGCAGGCGCAGCCGCAGGAGGCGCTGCACCGGCGTGGCGCCGTACAGGTCGAACAACCGCTCCAGATCCGGATCGGCGGACTTCAGCCCGGTGAGCACGCCCGAGAACAGGGGGAAGAAGGCCACCGCCGCCGCGAGGGCCACCACCGCGCGATCGGCGTGATCCAGTCCGGCCCAGATGATCACCAGGGGCGCGATGGCCACCACCGGCGTCACCTGCAGGGCGACGGCGAGGGGACGGACGGCCTGTTCGGCCGAACGGTTGAGCGACACCGCCAGGGCCAGGCCGCCGCCGAGCACGAAGGCGACCAACAGCGCCTGCAAGGCCATCCAGAAGGTGGCGGCCGTGGACGCCAGCAACAGGGGCGCGCGCTCCGCCAGGGCGAGAGCGACCGCGCTTGGGGGAGGCAGCAGATAGGCCGGAACGGCGAAGGCGCGGCAGGCGATCTCCCAGCCGGCCAGCAGGAGGGCGATGAGCAGCAGGGACGGCAGGAAGCGGGTCATCGGTCCGCCTTATGCGGGACGGCCGGCATGCTGGCGGCAAGGTCGCCCGCCAGGCCTTCCACGGCCGAGCGGCAGGCCGGGTCGCTGCGCCAGCCCTTCGCCCGCGGCAGGGCGCCGGGCAGGGTCCGTTCGACCGCCACCCGCCCGCTGGCCGCGTCGAGCACCACGGCCCGATGGGCGAGATAGACCGCCTCCTCGACGTCATGGGTGACGAAGACCATGGCGGGGCGCGGCGACTGATCGGCCCAGAGCCGGTGCAGATCCTCGATCAGGCGGCGGCGGGTGACGCTGTCGAGGGCGGCGAAGGGCTCGTCGAGCAGCAGAAGCTCGGGCCGGGTGACGAGGGCCCGGGCCAGGGAGGCGCGCATGGCCATGCCGCCGGATAGCTGGCGGGGACGAGCCGTCAGCCGGTCGCCTAGACCGACGGCCTCAAGCGCCGCGGCCGCCCGGCGTCGCGCCTCTTCGCGGTTGATCCCCGCCAGCTCGAGCGGGAGGGCCGCATTGGCCTGGATGTCGGCCCAGGGCGTCAGGGTGGGGTTCTGGAAGACGAAGCCGATGCGGCCGCGCCCGGGCCGGATGGCGACCGATCCTTCGGACGGCGTCTCAAGGCCGGCGAGGAGCCGCAGCAGGGTGGACTTGCCGGCGCCGGAGGCGCCGACCAGGGCCAGGATCTCTCCGGGCTGAAGGGTCAGATCGACCGGGCCGAGCGGCGCGCGGCCGGGATAGCGGACAACGGCGCCGCGCAGGGACGCCGCCGGCCCGGCCTCAGCCACGGCCTGGCAGGTACTGGGTCGTGAAGGCCTGGCGCCAGTCGAGGTTCGACGGGTAGACGCCCGCCGCCGAGGTGACTTCAAAGAAGGCCTGCCAGCGTTCCTCGGTCATGGCGCCGAGACCGTAGAGGGCGGCGTCGCCGCCGTCGACGATGCCATACTCCTTCAGCTTGGCGCGGGCCTGGTCGAGGACGTCCTGGGTCATGTCCGGATTGTCGCGGCGGATCAGCGCGTCGGCGGCCTTGCCGTCGCCCTGGATGTAGTCCCGCCAGCCTTCGGCCGAGGCGGCGATGAAGCTGCGCAGGGCGCGAGCGTTGTCACGGGCGAAGGCGTTCGGGGCCAGCACCATGGTTGCGTAGGAGGGGTAGCCCTCGTCGGCGAGGAGGAAGACCTCGGGAGTGAAGCCGCCCTGCTGCTCGACCGTATAGGGCTCGCTGGTCAGATAGCCCTGCTGAACCGCCTGTTCGTTGGCGAGGAAGGGGGCGAGGTTGTAGTTGTAGGTCCGCACCTGGTCGTCGGTGAACCCGTATTTGGACTTGAGCCAGACCCAGAAGGCGTCGCGCGCCGCCGTCGACAGCAGGAATGGGCGCCCGGCGAGGTCGGCGATGCCCTCCAGCGACGGATCCGGGTGAGCCATCAGCACCTGGGGGTCTTTCTGGAAGAACGCGGCGACCGCCTTCACCGGCGCGCCCTCCTCGACCAGGTTCATCGGGATGAAACTGTTGGAGCCCATGCCCAGCTCGACGGCGCCCGAGGCCAGCAGCTGGGGGACGTTCACCGAAGGGCCGCCCTGGATGATCTCGACGTTGAGGCCGCGCTTCTCGTAGGCCCCGGAGGCCAGGGCCTGGTAGAAGCCGCCGTGCTCGGCCTGGGCGCGCCAGTCGGTGGCGAAGCGCAGGCGCACGCGTCCGTCGTCGTCGACGGGGGCCTCGGACCTTCCGCAGCCGGTCAGCGCCGTGTTCGCCGCCAATGCGCCCGCCCCGGCGAGCAAGGCGCGGCGGTGAGGCCAAGAAGGGCGATTCCCGCGCTGGTTCATGGCCTTGGTTTACGGCCGCGACGGGGGGAAGGGAAGGGAGGTCGCCGGCCAATGCGGAGGCCGGAATTGAGCGAGGGGACGAAGATCCCCGGCGAACCGGTTTTCCTCGTCCCCTCGCCAAGTCCGGGTTGGACTTGGCCATTGAGGTTCAGAACCCTGGCCTCAGCATCAGCGAGGCGAACCCCGGTGATGGTCGGCTGTATCCTGTCGCGCTCCTGGTCTCCGGCGTTCCACGAGGTCGAGCCCCGCGCCGTCCATCGATCCTGATCCGGTTCCCGCTGGTCTGTTCTGGGGCCGAAGCCTTCGAAAAGTCCTTTGGGCCTTGATCCTGCCCCCCGCTCGTTGAGGTCCGAAGACCCCCCGGTCGCATCAGGTCAGAGAGCCGGGCCGGTCCGCTTTGAGCCCCGGGTCTCCCCGGATTTCCGCGCCGCCGTGTCCCTCGGCCTGTTGACGTTCCCGCAGATGCCGCTATGAGGCAAGCGCCCGAATTCGGCCGGCTGTGCGGAACCGCCCCGGCCCCGGTGCATAACCCTGTGCATATCTGTGGGCCGACGGGATTCGCGGCAGCGGATCAGTGGGTTGTGTTTTCCACAGAAAGCGGACGTCAGCCGGACAGGGCTTCCCGTTTCGCCTCCAGCTCCAGCCATTCCTCTTCCGCGGCGGCCAGAAGCGAGCGGGCACGCTCGGCATTGGCGGTGGCGCGATCGAAGGCCTTGCGGTCGCGGGCGTAGAGGTCCGGATCGGCGAGGGTCGCCTCGTGGCGGGCGATGTCGGCGGGCAGGGTCTCGAGCAGGCCTTCCAACTCCTTGAGCCGGTGGGCGTCCTTGAAGCTGAGCTTGGCGGGCTTCTTAGGAGACGGAGGTGCGGCGGACGCGGGAGGCGGATTGTCGGCGGCCCGGCGGGCGGCCTCCTTGTCCTGCGGGCGCGGATTGGCGCCGGGCTGGAGGAAGCCGGGGTTCTGGCGGATGAAGTCGGTCCAGCCGCCGGGGGTCTCGACGATGTCGCCGCGGCCGTTCATGGCGATGGTCGAGGTGGCGAGACGGTCAACGAAGTCGCGGTCGTGGCTGACCAGGATCAGGGTGCCGTCGTAGGACTCGAGCAGTTCCTCGAGCTTGTCGAGGGTGTCCATGTCGAGGTCGTTGGTCGGCTCGTCGAGGACCAGCATGTTGGCGGGTTTGGCGAGGGCGCGGGCGAGCAGCAGGCGATTGCGCTCACCGCCGGAGAGGGTGGAGATCGGCTGGCGCAGCTGGCCTTCCTGGAACAGGAAATCCTTGGCGTAGGCGGCGACGTGCTTCGAGACGCCGCGCACCAGGATGGAGTCGCCGCCGCCGGGGGTGAGGGCGTCCCACAGGGTCATGTCGGACTTCAGGCCCTCGCGGGACTGGTCGAGATAGACCGGCTCGAGGTTGGCGCCGAGTCGGACGGAGCCGGAGTCGGGAGCCAGTTCGCCCAGCATGATCTTCACCAGAGTGGTCTTGCCGGCGCCGTTGGGGCCGACGATGGCGAGTCGGTCGCCGCGCATGATGCGGGTGGTGAAGGGCTTGATGACCACGCGTTCGCCGAAGGCCTTGGTGACGCCCTTCAGCTCGGCGACCAGCTTGCCGGAGGTCGCGCCGGAGTCGATGCCGAGGGTGAGCTCGCGCGGCTGGTCGCGGACGCGCTCGGCCCGCTGGGCGCGCATGGCTTCGAGGCGGACGGCCCGGCCTTCGTTGCGCGTCCGCCGGGCGGTGATCGAACTGTAGAAGGTGATGGTCTCGCGCTCGATCGCCTTGCTCAGGCGGCGCAGGGACTCGGCCTCTTCCTCCATCACCCTGGCTGCCCAGTCGTCGAAGGCGGCGAAGCCCTTGTTGAGGGTGCGCACGCGCCGACCTTCCAGCCAGTGCACCGACTGGGTGACGCGGTTGAGGAAGGCGCGATCGTGGCTGACCACCAGAACGGCGAACCGGGCGGACAGCAGTTCCTCCTCCAGCCGCTCGATGGCGAGGATGTCGAGGTGGTTGGTGGGTTCGTCGAGGAGCAGCAGATCGGGCTCTTCGGCGAAGGCCCTGGCCAGGGCGGCGCGGCGGATCTCGCCGCCGGACAGGTTGACCGCCGGCTTGGCCGGGTCGAGGCCGAAGGTCGTCAGCCAGGCCTCGGCGGTCCACGGCTGGGCGTCGCCCGAGACGGCGTAGTCGAGCAGGCTGGCGCCGGTGATCTTCGGCTCCTGCGGCACATAGGCGAAACGGGTTCCGGCCTGCACGGAGCGGTCCCCGGCGTCGGGCTCGACCAGGCCCATGACCAGCTTCATCAGGGTCGATTTGCCGGCCCCGTTGCGGCCGACGAGGGCGGCGCGGGTGCGCGGCTCGACGGCCAGGTCCACGCCGTCGAACAGCGGGCGCGGGCCATCCTGCAGGCGAACCTCCTTGAGCGCGACGAGCGGGGGTCTTGCGGAGGACTTGGCGGCCATGAGGCGGGGGCTATAGACCGGGCGGCGACGGTTCGCCACCCGCCGGACGCCCTGATGACCGGGCCGGGGGAAAGTGCGCGGGCGACAGGCGGGCGCGATGCGGGTATGAGGCCGCGATGGAACGGCCCTTCTGGCAAACCAAGCGCCTCGAACAGATGACCCGGCAGGAGTGGGAGAGCCTGTGCGACGGCTGCGGCCTGTGCTGCCTGGTGCGGTTCGAAGACGAGGACACCGGCAAGGTCGTGCCCACCCGGGTCCACTGCAAGTTGTTCGATGCCGAGCGGTGCACCTGTCTCGACTACGCCAACCGCCGGGAGCAGGTGCCCGACTGCATCAAGCTGACGCCCTGGAACATCGAGACGCTGGCCTGGATGCCGAAGTCCTGCGCCTATCGCCGCATCAACGAAGGGCGCGGTCTGGCGGACTGGCACCCGCTGGTGTCAGGCGATCCGGAAAGCGTTCACGAGGCGGGCGTCTCGGTGCGCGGCCAGACGGTGTCGGAACTGGCCCTGAAGGAGCCGGAGGAGGCGCTGGACTTCGAGGCGCCCGAGTGGATGGAAGAGCGGGGCGCCGCGACCCGCTGAACCTTGCTGGCATTTCGCGGAATTATAGTCCGATAGTGGAGAGAATGTCCGGCGATTCCCGTCGGTTGACATTTTCTCGATGCGATTTGTCCGCCGGATAACGCTGCCGCGGTATGATGTGCGCAGGTCGGAAAGTCTGCTGGGCCGCGCCGCCGTTCGGGGCGAAGGACGGCGGCTGATCCGGCCCGATCGGCCGCGCGGCGGCCTTCCGGGAGAACATCATGTTGAACTGGCGACGCCCCTTCGCGGGGCGGCGAAGCGCGGGCGCGCCCGAGGTCAAGGACAGCCGGACCGGGCCGCTGATCGCCCTGACCAGCGCCGGGCGCCCGCGCTGGACGCCGAGGGACTACGCCAGCCTGGCCGATGAGGGCTTCGCGCGGAATGCGGTGGTCTACCGCTGCGTGCGGATGGTCGCCGAGGCCGCGGCCTCGACCCCGCTGGCGGTGTTCGTCGACGGGGTGCGTCGGGAGGATCATCCGCTGGCCCGGCTGCTGGCGCAGCCAAATCCCGAGCAGTCGGGGGCGGAATGGCTGGAGGCGCTGTACGGGGGGTTGCAGACGGCAGGCAACGCCTATGCCGAAGCGGTCGGCGACGATCGGCCGGCGGAGTTGTGGTCGCTACGGCCGGACCGGGTGAAGGTGGTCCCCGGGCGGGCCGGCTGGCCATCGGCCTATGAGTATTCGGTCGATGGCCGGTCGTTGCGGATTGGCCGGCAGGCCGACGGCTGGATGCCGGTGATGCATCTGAAGCTGTTCCACCCGACCGACGATCACTACGGCCTGTCGCCGCTGGAGGCGGCGGCCGCGGCGATCGACGTGCACAATGCCTCGGGCGCCTGGAACAAGGCGCTGCTGGACAACGCCGCCCGCCCGAGCGGCGCACTGGTCTATGGCGGCGTCGAGGGCGAGCGGATGACGGAGGCGCAATTCGAGGCGCTGCGCGCCCAGATCGACGACAGCCACGCCGGTCCCCTGAACGCGGGGCGGCCGATGATCCTCGAAGGCGGCCTGGACTGGAAGCCGATGAGCTGGACGCCCGCGGACATGGACTTCATCGCCGGCAAGCACGCGGCCGCACGGGAGATCGCCCTGGCCTTCGGGGTCGCCCCGCAGCTGCTGGGGATCCCGGGGGATGCGACCTATTCGAATTATCGGGAAGCCAACGCCGCCTTCTGGCGCGGCACTGTGGCGCCGCTGGCGCGCAAGGCTGCGGCCGCGCTGACCGGCTGGCTGGGAAGCCGCTTCCCCGGGACCAGGATCGAGGCGGACCTGGACGCCGTGCCGGCCCTGCAGCCGGAACGGGATGCGCTGTGGGCGCGGCTGGAGGCGGCCAGCTTCCTGACCGTCGAGGAGCGGCGGCGCATGGCGGGAGTGGGCGCATGACCGGGCCGATGCGAAGAATGCCGGTGGCGGTGATCGTGGCGCTGGCGCTGCAGTCGGCCGGCGCCCTGGTCTGGGCCGGAGGCGCCGCTGCGCGGATCGCGGTGCTGGAGGGCCGGATCGGCGAGCAGCGGCTGGTGGCCGAGCGGCTGGCGCGACTGGAGGAGCAGAGCAAGGCCACACGGGCGGCGGTGGAGCGGATCGAGCTGCGGCTGGAGCGGCGGCCGTGAACGGTGGGCTGCCGATCGGGGGCTATGCGTCGCTGTGGGGCGTGGCGGACCTGAACGGGGACGTGGTCGCCGCGGGCGCATTCGGTTCGAGTCTGGCCGCGGGCGGAGCCGGCGGCGTGCGCATGCTGCACCAGCA
The DNA here is from genome assembly GCA_015234495.1 of Brevundimonas sp. GTDB lineage: Bacteria > Pseudomonadota > Alphaproteobacteria > Caulobacterales > Caulobacteraceae > Brevundimonas. Next base: position 7,717 of record JADGMZ010000018.1, read on the forward strand.
CGAGGGCCGCTCGCCGGTCGGGGTGTGGGACGAGGTGCGCGAGGACGACCGCGGCCTGTGGGTGCGCGGCCGGATCATGGACTGGTCGGCTGAAGGCCGGTTCGCGCAGGCCCTGGCGACGGCGGGTGCGCTGGATGGACTTTCGATCGGCTTCCGCAGCCGACGGGCGCGGCGGGAAGGCCGGCTGCGCGTGCTGGTCGAGGTCGATCTGTGGGAAGTGTCGCTGGTGACCTTCCCGATGCTGCCGGGCGCCCGGTTCGGGGTCAGGTCAGGGGCTCTGCCGGCCCGAGAGGCGGGCG
>JADGMZ010000019.1 GCA_015234495.1 Brevundimonas sp.
GCTGATCATGCTGTCGATCGGCGCCGCCGCCCTCGCCTGGAGCGCGGTCCAGTATCTGACCGACGGCGCCGGGGCGCTGACCTGGGCCTTCGGCGGCCTGCTGGCCCTGGTCATCGGGGTGTCGCTGCGGATCGCCCGCAGCACCGCCTCGGTGGTGATCCCCAAGCCCAGCTTCTGGCTGCTGGCGCTGGGCGCGGCCTCGTCGTCGATCTGCGGCTACGGCGTGGCCGGCTGGTTGCCGCTGTTCTTCATGCGCAGCTTCGACCTGACCCTGAGCCAGACGGCCTGGTACTATTCGGGCATCGCCCTGGTGGGCGGCACCCTGGGCATCTGGCTGGGCGGCTTCTTCGCTGACAAGCTGTCGAAGCGCGGCAAGGGCGCCTATCCGCTGGTGCCGGCCATCGCCTTCATGATCTCGGCGCCGCTGTTCATCGCGGCGATGAATTCGCCGTGGATCATCGGCCTGGTGCTGCCGGGCGGCGGGACCCAGTTCCAGCAGCTGGCCCTGGCCTTCGTCATCTTCCTGATCCCGACCGGCCTGAACCTGGCCTGGCTGGGACCGATCACGGCGGCGGTGCAGCACCTCGCGCCGCCGGCCATGCGCTCGACCGCCTCGGCCTTGTTCCTGCTGATCAACAACCTGCTCGGCCTGGCCGTCGGCTTCTACTTTTTCGGCTGGATGAGCGACCTGCTGGCCCCGCGCTTCGGCGACGAGAGCCTGCGCTGGGCGATCTACACGGGCATGGGCTTCTACCTGCTGGCCTCGGTGCTGCTGATCGGCGCCTCGCGCACGCTGAAGAAGGACTGGGTCGCCTGAGCCGGGCCCGGCCCGCCATATTGACGCTGCTTTTCGAGTCAGATTGATCGTGACCGGCGGCCTCGCCGGCGCGGTTTCCCCTTCCCCCCACGACAAGAGTTTCTCATTGATGATCGCCTCGCTCCTGCTCGCCGCGACCCTGACGGCCGCCCCGGCTCCCTCGGCCGCCGATGACTTCAAGACCCTGTGCGTCGCCACCAAGGGCGATGTCGCCGCTGTCACCGCCGCCGTCGCCGCCCAGGGAACCTGGTCCGCCCCGACCGAACAGGACGGCCTGACCGTCTGGACCCACACCGGCGAGGGCGTGGCCCGCAATCTGGTCGCGGGCGAGCAATCGGCCCCGGACGGCAAGCGTCAGGCCTGCGCCCTGACCAGCCAGCCGGCCCAGCCCGAGCTGACCGCCGGCATCACCACCGTGCTGGGCGGCGTCGCCCTGCCGGTCCAGGAGGGCCTCTACGCCTACGCCCCCGACGAGGACGCCTATCGCGCCGGCGACGTGACCTTCGTCCAGGTCAGCACGGAAGCGGACAGCACCACCCTCGCCGCCATCCGGCCGATCCGCTAGGTCTCGCCGACCTTCGAACACCGAGCGCTCCCCGCCCGACGGCGGGGAGCGTTTCGTTTATGGGCGAGGGTTTGCCGGGACAGGGCGGTTGCACCTGCGAAGACGCGGGTTCTATAAGCACGCCGACTCTTCCCCGAAGGCGGCATCCATGAACATTCACGAGTATCAGGCCAAGCAGGTCCTGAAGGGCTTCGGCGCTCCGGTCGCGGCCGGCGTGGCCATCACCTCGGCCGATCAGGCCGAAGCGGCGGCCAAGCAGTTGCCCGGGCCCCTGTACGTCGTGAAGTCGCAGATCCACGCCGGCGGCCGCGGCAAGGGCAAGTTCAAGGAACTGCCCGCCGACGCCAAGGGCGGCGTCCGCCTGGCCCGCTCGATCGACGAGGTCGTGGCCAATGCGAAGGAGATGCTGGGCAATACCTTGGTGACGGCCCAGACCGGCCCGGCCGGCAAGCAGGTCAATCGCCTGTACATCGAGGATGGCGCCGACATCGCCCGCGAGCTGTACTGCTCGCTGCTGGTCGACCGCGGCACGGGCCGGGTCTCCTTCGTGGTCTCGACCGAGGGCGGCATGGACATCGAGGCCGTCGCCCACGACACGCCCGAAAAGATCGTCACCGTCGACATCGACCCCGAGGCCGGCGTGACCGAGGCAAACGTCGCCGAGATCAACGCGGCCCTGAAGCTGGACGGCGCGGCCGCCCAGGACGGCGAGACCCTGTTCCCGACCCTGTACCGGGCCTTCGTGGACAAGGACATGTCGATGCTGGAGGTGAACCCCCTCATCGTCATGGAGAACGGCCGCCTGCGGGTGCTGGACGCCAAGGTCAGCTTCGACGGCAACGCCCTGTTCCGCCACGAGGACATGAAGGCGCTGCGCGACGAGACCGAGGAAGACGCCAAGGAGATCGAGGCCTCGGAATGGGACCTCGCCTATGTGGCGCTGGACGGCAACATCGGCTGCATGGTCAACGGCGCCGGCCTGGCCATGGCGACGATGGACATCATCAAGCTGTACGGCAAGGAGCCCGCCAACTTCTGCGACGTCGGCGGCGGCGCCTCCAAGGAGAAGGTCGCGGCGGCGTTCAAGATCATCACCGCCGACCCGGCAGTCCAGGGCATCCTGGTCAACATCTTCGGCGGCATCATGCGCTGCGACGTGATCGCCGAGGGCGTGGTCGCGGCGGTCAAGGAAGTCGGGCTGAAGGTGCCGCTGGTCGTGCGCCTGGAAGGCACCAATGTCGACGAAGGCAAGCGCATCCTCAACGAGTCGGGCCTGGCCATCACCGCCGCCGACGACCTCGACGACGCCGCCCAGAAGATCGTCGCGGCGGTCGGCTGAAGCCCCGGCTTCACTGACTGACCGCCCTGCTGACAGACATATAGAGCTCACCCATGTCCATCCTCGTCGACAAGAACACCAAGGTCATCGTCCAAGGCCTGACCGGCAGGACCGGCACCTTCCACACCGAGCAGGCGCTTCGCTACTACGGCACGAAGATGGTCGGCGGCGTGCACCCGAAAAAGGGCGGCGAGCGGTGGCACGGGTCCGAGGGCGAGACCCTGCCGATCTACGCGACCGTCGCCGAGGCGAAGGAGGCGACCGGCGCGGACGCCTCGGTGATCTATGTCCCGCCGGCGGGCGCCGCCGACGCCATCATCGAGGCCATCGACGCCGAGGTGCCGTTCATCACCTGCATCACCGAGGGCATCCCGGTGCTCGACATGGTGCGGGTCAAGGCGCGGCTGGACCGCTCCAGCTCGCGCCTGCTGGGCCCCAACTGCCCGGGCATCCTGACCCCGGAAGAGTGCAAGATCGGCATCATGCCGGGCTCGATCTTCAAGAAGGGCAATGTCGGCATCGTCTCGCGCTCGGGCACCCTGACCTATGAGGCGGTGTTCCAGACCACCAACGAGGGCCTCGGCCAGACCACGGCCGTCGGCATCGGCGGCGACCCGGTCAAGGGCACCGAGTTCATCGACGTGCTGGAGCTGTTCCTCGCCGACGACGAGACCAAATCCATCGTCATGATCGGCGAGATCGGCGGCGCGGCCGAGGAGGACGCGGCCCAGTTCCTGATCGACGAGGCGAAGAAAGGCCGCTCCAAGCCGATGGTCGGCTTCATCGCCGGCCGCACCGCGCCCAAAGGCCGCACCATGGGCCACGCGGGCGCCGTCGTCTCGGGCGGCAAGGGCGACGCGGAGTCCAAGATCGCGGCCATGGAAGCCGCGGGCATCCGGGTTTCCCCGTCGCCGGCGCGCCTCGGCGCCACCCTGGTCGAGCTGCTCAAGGGCTGAGCCGATGTCCCGGTAGTGGGGCACAGATCGGGCGATTTTCTGGAAATTCAGGAGAAATTCACCCGGGTCGCCTCCATTCGGTCATGACCGGTAAGGAAACAGCGCCTATATGAGCGGCGTTCGACTTCGTGCGGTCGTGCGCGGGCGATCCAAAGGGACGTGACGTTAGATGGCGGACGATGCCGGCCGGCTGAACCAGGTCTTTGCCGAGACCAGTTTCCTCTATGGGTCCAACGCCGCCTTCATTGAGGACCTGCACGCGAAATGGGCCGCCGATCCGGCGTCCGTTTCCGGCGAATGGCGCGCCTTCTTCGACCAGTTGCGGGACAACGCCGAGACGGTGATCGCCGCCAGCGGCGCCGGCTCGTGGGGCCGTTCGCCCGCGACCGAGCCGAGCGAGGAGGCCGCGGTGTTCGACGGCCGCTGGCCGACCGCCAAGGCCGATCCGAAAAAGGCCCCCGCCCCGGCCGCGACGCCGGCCGGCATGTCGGCGGAGGCGGTCCGCGCGGCGGCCCACGACTCGATAAGGGCGCTGATGCTGATCCGCACCTATCGCGTGCGCGGCCACCTGCAGGCGACACTGGACCCGCTGGGCATCGAGCAGCCGACCGAGAACCCTGAACTGACGCCCGCCTTCTACGGCTTCAGCGAAGCCGACATGGACCGGCCGATCTTCCTCGACGGCGTTCTGGGGCTGGAAACCGGCACCATCCGCGAGGTGCTGGCCATCCTCAAGCGCACCTACTGCGGCCACATCGGCATCCAGTTCATGCATATCGCCGAGCCGGAGGAGAAGGCCTGGCTGCAGGAACGGTTCGAGGGGCCCGACAAGTTCGAGACCAACGCCTTCACCCGGGAAGGCAAGCTGGCCATCCTCAACAAGCTGATCGAGGCCGAGGGCTTCGAGCGCTTCCTGCACAAGCGCTTCCCTGGCACCAAGCGGTTCGGCCTGGACGGCGGCGAGGCCATGGTCCCGGCGCTGGAGCAGATCATCAAGCGCGGCGGCGCCCTGGGCGTCGACGAGATCGTGCTCGGCATGGCCCACCGCGGTCGGCTGAACACCCTGGCGGCGGTGATGGGCAAGCCCTACCGCGCCATCTTCCACGAGTTCCAGGGCGGCTCGACCGTCCCCTCGGACATCGAGGGATCGGGCGACGTCAAATACCACATGGGCGCCAGCTCGGACCGCGAGTTCGACGGCAACACCGTCCACCTGTCGCTGACCGCCAACCCGTCGCACCTGGAGATCGTCAACCCGGTGGTGCTGGGCAAGGCGCGGGCCAAGCAGGCCTTCGACATCCGCGAGGCCAACGCCGGCCAGCCGTCCGAGCGATGGGCGCTGGACCGCTCCAAGGTCGTGCCGCTGCTGATCCACGGCGACGCCGCCTTCGCCGGCCAGGGCGTGGTGGCCGAATGCTTCGCCCTGATGGGCCTGAAGGGCTACCGCACGGGCGGCACCATCCACATCGTGGTCAACAACCAGATCGGCTTCACCACCAGCCCTCGCAACAGCCGCTCGAGCCCCTATCCGTCGGACGTGGCCCTGATGGTCCAGGCGCCGATCTTCCACGTGAACGGGGACGATCCGGAGGCGGTGGTCTTCGCCGCCAAGGTGGCCACCGAGTTCCGCCAGAAGTTCCACAAGGACGTGGTGGTGGACATGTTCTGCTACCGCCGATTCGGCCACAACGAGGGCGACGACCCGACGTTCACCCAGCCGCTGATGTATTCGAAGATCCGGGCGTTGCAGTCGACGCGCGAGATCTACGCCGCCCGGCTGATCGCCGAGGGGGTGACCGACCAGGCCGCCGTCGACGCCGAGATCACCCGTTTCGAGGCCTTCCTCGACGCCGAGTTCGAGGCCGGCAAGACCTTCGAGGCCAAGAAGGCGGACTGGCTGGACGGCCAGTGGCAGGGCATCGGCCTGTCCGACGGCGACGAGCGACGCGGCGACACCTCGGTGCCGGCGGCGAAGCTGACCGACCTCGGCCACCGGCTGACGACGGTCCCGAACCAGGTCGACATGCACAAGACGCTGAAGCGCGTCATGGACGGCCGGCGCGAGATGATCACCTCCGGCGAGAACATCGACTGGGCCACCGCCGAGAGCCTGGCCTTCGCCTCGCTGCTGGACGAGGGCTTCCCGGTTCGTCTGTCGGGTCAGGATTCGGTGCGCGGCACCTTCAGCCAGCGCCATTCGGGCATCGTCGACCAGACCACCGAGGCCCGTTATGTGCCGCTCAACAATCTGAGCGACCGGCAGGCGGAGTTCGAGGTCATCGACTCGGCCCTGTCGGAAGAGGCGGTGCTCGGCTTCGAGTACGGCTACGCCCTGGCCGACCCCAACACCCTGGTGATGTGGGAGGCCCAGTTCGGCGACTTCGTGAACGGCGCCCAGGTGGTGATCGACCAGTTCATCTCGTCGGGCGAGCGCAAATGGCTGCGCATGTGCGGCCTGACCATGCTGCTGCCGCACGGCTACGAGGGACAGGGCCCCGAGCACTCCTCGGCCCGACTGGAGCGGTTCCTGCAGGCCTGCGCCGAGGACAACCTGCAGGTCGCCAACTGCACCACCCCGGCCAACTATTTCCACATCCTGCGCCGCCAGATGCACCGGCCGTTCCGCAAGCCGCTGATCATCATGACGCCCAAGTCGCTGCTGCGTCACAAGAAGGCGGTCTCGACCCTGGCCGACATGGCCGAGGGCAGCTCGTTCCACCGGGTGCTGCACGACGACGCCCAGACCCGGCCCGGCATCGCCGGCGTCAAGCTGAAGGCGGACAAGGACATCCGCCGGGTCGTGCTGTGTTCGGGCAAGGTCTATTACGACCTGCTGGAACGGCGCGAGAAGGACGTGGCCGAGGGCAAGGGCGGCGAGGACGTCTACATCCTGCGGCTGGAGCAGTTCTATCCGTGGCCGATGAAGTCGCTGCTGACCGAACTGGCCCGCTTCCCGAACGCCGAGCTGGTGTGGTGCCAGGAAGAGCCCAAGAACATGGGCGGCTGGACCTTCGTCGACCCGTGGCTGGAGCTGACGCTGGACAAGCTGGACGTGAAGGCCAGGCGCGCCCGCTACGTCGGCCGCCCGGCCTCGGCCTCGACCGCCGCCGGCCTGATGAGCCGCCACCTGAAGGAACTGGACGCCTTCCTGACCGACGCCTTCGCCTGATTTGCATCCCGGGAGCGGCGTGGCCGTTTCCGGAATGACGCCCTAAGCTGACGACCCGAACGAAAGACCTGGACGCACCATGGCCGACATCCTCACCCCCGCCCTCGGCGAATCCGTCACCGAGGCCACCATCGGCAAGTGGACCAAGAAGGCCGGCGACCCCGTCAGGAAGGACGAGGTGCTCGTCGAGCTGGAGACCGACAAGGTCTCGCTGGAGGTGGTGTCGCCCGCCGACGGCGTGCTGGCCGAGATCAAGGCTCCGGACGGCGAGACGGTGACGCCGGGCGCCGTGCTGGGCGTGGTGTCCGAGGGCGCGGGCGCCGCCCCGGCCGCGCCGCAGGCCGAGGCTCCGAAGGCGGAAGCGCTGAAGACCGAGCCCGCCGCCGAGGCTCCGGCGGCCGCGCCCGCCGCCTCGGGCGGCTCCGTGCCGATCATGACCCCGACCATGGGCGAGAGCGTCGCCGAGGGCTCGATGGGAACCTGGCTGAAGAAGTCCGGCGACACGGTCGCCAAGGACGAGATGCTGGTCGAGATCGAGACCGACAAGGTCGCCGTCGAGGTCTCGGCGCCCGCCGCCGGGGTGCTGACCATCGACGCCGAGACCGGCGCCACCGTCGCGCCGGGCCAGCAGATCGGCTCCATCGCCGCCTCGGGCGCGGCCGCCGCCCCCGCCGCCGCTCCGGCCGCCGCCAACACCGGCTCGGCCCAGGTGAAGACGGACGACCCGCACCTGTCGCCGGCCGTGCAGCGCGTGGTGACCGAGAACAAGCTCGATCCGAAGGCCATCGAGCCCACCGGGCCCAAGGGCAACATCACCAAGGGCGACGCCCTGAACGCCATCAACGCCGCGCCGAAGGCCGCCCCCGCGCCCGCCGCCGCTCCGGCCGCCCCGCGCGCCGACCAGCCGCGCGAGGAACGGGTCAAGATGACCCGGCTGCGCCAGACCATCGCGCGCCGGCTGAAGGAATCGCAGAACACCGCCGCCCAGCTGACCACCTTCAACGAGGTGGACATGACCAACGTCATGGCCCTGCGCAGCCAGTACAAGGAAGCCTTCGAGAAGCGCCACGGGGTCAAGCTCGGCTTCATGAGCTTCTTCACCAAGGCCATCGTCGCGGCCCTGAAGGAGATGCCGGCGGTCAACGCCGAGATCGACGG